>JALUFY010000157.1 GCA_027051995.1 Hyphomicrobiales bacterium | reverse complement strand
GCCCTATACGATCGAGCAGCGCGCGCGCGGCGGCAGGCCGCCCAGGGGCGGCGTGCGGCTCTATACCGAGCCCGCCACCTTCCGCTACCCGGACGGCAAGGCGAAGCTCATCCCGCTGCCCTGGGAGGACAACAACGAGCGCCCGGACGCGGATTATCCCTTCTGGCTGAACACCGGGCGGCTGGTGGAGCACTGGCACGGGCGCACCAAGACGGGCAAGATCGCCAACAACAACAAGTTCTCGCCCATTCCCTTCATCGAGATCAATCCGGACGCGGCGCGCGATCTGGGCGTCCGCCATGGCGATTACGTGCGCCTGGTCTCGCGCCGGGGCGACGCCATTGTCATGGCCATCCCCACGGGGCGGGTCTCCCGCGACATGGTGTTCCTGCCGTTTCACTTCCACAACGCGGCCAACCGGCTGACGCTGGGCCTGCTGGACCCGCACTCGCGCCAGCCGGCCTACAAGCAGCAGGCGGTGCGCATCGAGCGCATCAAGGATCAGGATCGCGCCGCCCGGATGAGCATGAAGATGAGGACGTTCTGAACATGGAGCGGAAGGACCCGGATTTTTGGCGATACCTCCCTCTCACGTCATTGCCGGGCTGAACACTTGTCCCGGCAATCCAGGGCGGCGCACTCAGGAGTCTGTTGCCCTGGATGCCCGGGACAAGCCCGGGCATGACGGAAGAGACAAACGCCACGGAAAACGCGCCAGAAATGCATTGGCGTCAAGGCTGGGGAACAGGAGCAGACGAACGATGTTCGACAGACGCGAACACGAACCGGAATACGCCCTGCTGACGGGGCGGGCGGAGAAGGAGACGAACCGCTGGGGCAAGGCCATCGAGCTGGCCGCGGAGGGATCTTCCCTGCGCGAGCAACCCTTCATCATCAACGGCGAAGAGCCGGGGCCGAACCGGATCAATGCCAACCGCTACCGCCAGCACGGGTTCTATTTCAATGCCGACAACTGCATCGGCTGCCACGCCTGCGAGACGGCTTGCGCGGAAAAGAACCAGACACCGCCGCATATCGCCTTCCGCTCCGTGGGCATCGTCGAATGCGGCACTTTTCCGGCCTACCGGCGGCTCAACATCTCCATGGCCTGCAACCATTGCGATGATCCTGTCTGCCTGAAGGGCTGCCCGACGCGCGCCTATACGAAGTTCGCCGAATACGGCGCGGTGCTGCAGGATCCGGACATCTGCTTCGGCTGCGGCTACTGCACCTGGGTGTGCCCCTACAACGCGCCGCAGCTCGATCCGGTGGCCGGGCACGTGAGCAAGTGCAACATGTGCGTTGACCGGCTGGAGGTGGGATTGAAGCCCGCCTGCGTGGCGGCCTGTCTTGGCAACGCGCTGGATTTCGGCGTCATCGAGGATATTCCGGACAACCGGGTGCAGGCGGAGATTTCCATTCCCGGCTTTCCCGATCCGGACATCACCCATCCGAACATCCGCTTTCAGCAGATGAAGACGCTGGAAGAGGATGTCCGCCGCGCCGATTCCATGCCGGTGCGCTACGAGCGCACGCGCCCCGAAGGCCGATACGCTCCCGCGCTTGATCCGAAACTGGCCGGGCGCGGGGAATGGAATCTGCGGCGGCTGCTGGCCTCTCATGAAATGGCCCATGTGGTTTTCACGCTTTCCGCGCAGGCGGTCATGGGGGCCTTCGCTCTCATCGTGCTGGGCGGGGCGCTGGGGATCGTGCCGCTTGCGGCCTTCGCGTCCGGGCCGGCGGCGGCTCCGGCGCTGTGGATCATGACGGCGCTCATGGCTTTCGGTCTGTTCAAACTGAACATGCATCTGGGCCGTCCGCACCGCTTTTATCGCGGCTTCTACAATCTGCGCCACTCGCCGGTGAGCCGAGAGATCGCCGGCGTCTCGGTCTTCTTCGCCGGGCTGGCGGGATATGCCTTCTTCGCCCTGTTCGACGGCGGTTTCGCAAGCGTCATGCGGGGGGTCTCCGGGGCGCTGGGTCTGGCCGGTCTGGCCTTCGGCGGCTACTGGATGTACCGTCTCTACCGCATCAAGGCGCGCCCCTTCTGGGATCACTGGCACACGGCGGCGAGCTTCATTGGCGCGGGGCTGGCGCTGGGCGCGCCGCTCATCGCCCTGAGCGCGGCCGGCTTCGATATTCTCTATCCGGCGCAGCAGCGCCTGCTGGCCCTGCTGGCGGCGGTTGGGCTGGCCGTGGAGATGGCGGGGCTGGCCTGCCTGTGGCGGGCCGGGCGCGGGGCAATGAGCGAAGCGGCGGCCTCCTGGCATCTCATGACCACCATTTATGGCAAGACGCTCATGCTGCGCGGCGGCCTGATGGGCGCGGCATTGCTCCTGGCCCTGGCCATGGCTGCGGGAGCGATTGGCGGGACCGCTGCCTGGCTGGCGCTGGCCGCGCTGACATTGCCGGCGGCCATCATCGGGCGGGCGCTGTTCTTCAACGCGGTGATCCCCACCACCATGCCGGGGGCCTATTTCTGGCGCAATCCGGGCTTCGTGGTGCACGCGCGCGAAAGCGGCCTCGCGGACATGCCGCAGCTCGGCGTCGCATACGAAGGCCACCACCCCTTCCGCCTCAATGAGCTGCTCGCCACCATCCGCGAGACGTCATGGAAGGACAAGCTGGATCAGCTCAAGCGCATTTTCACCGGGTAAGCGGGGCGGGAGAAGGAACGTTCAATCGCTGCGGAAGGCCGTGCGGATCGAGTTCCTCAGGGGAGAGATCAGAATTTCGAGCGGTGTTCTGCTGACCGTGCGGATATAGACTTCCACCGGCATCCCCGGCACAAGCCTGTTCCCGCCAAGCCGCGCCAGCTCTTCGGGTTCGACCTTGACATCCACGCGATAAAATGGCGCGCCATTCTTGCCGCTGACCAGAGGAGCCGGGGAAATCATGCTGACATGGCCCTTGAGTTGCGGGGTTGTGCGCCGGCTGAAGGCTGAAAAGCTCACTCTGACAGGCTGAGATGGCGAAACCTGATCGATATCGATGGGGCGCACGCGCGTTTCCAGAATGATGGGCCCGCCTTCCGGGACGATGCGCATGACCGGCTTGCCGGCCAGAACGACGCCGCCGACGGTGTGAATGGTCATGTCCAGCACCCGCCCATTGACAGGCGAGCGCACTTCTACGCGCCTGAGCTTCTTGCGCAGTTCGGCCAGCTTGGCGCGCAGATTTTCGGCTTCGGTCTGCACGATGGACAAGCGGTTGAGAACGCGCGCCAGCATGTCGCGCCGCAGCTGGACAATTTGCATGGATATTTCCGCAATGCTTTGCCGGCTGCGGGCGATTTCCTCCAGAATGCGCCCCTGTTCGCCTTTCAGCGCCGCCGCCCTGCGTTGCAGCGACAACAGGCGCGGGCGCAGCGCCTGGCCCTTTTTCAGAAGCGTTTCGACGGTTTTCACTTCTTCTCCGATCAGCGCGTCCTGCTGCTTCTTGCCTTCCAGTTCCGCCTGCAAGCCGCGAATCTGGCTTTGCAGCGCCCTGGACTTCTGTTTCAGGATGCTTTCCTGACCGGACATCATGCGCCGGCGGGCCTCCAGGAGGGCGCGCTGCGCCTCCATGGCCTTGCGGGCTTCCGGCACGTTTTTCCTGGTCAGCAGCAGGGGGGAGAAATCGGGCTCCCGCCTGCCGTCGCGTTCGGCTTCCAGCCGGGCCAGTTCGGCCAGGGCGGCGTCCAGCTTGCGTTCGGCGATGAGCAGGCTGGAGCGCAAGGTCTCGTCTTCCAGCTCAAGCAGCAGATCGCCGGCGCGGACGCTCTGGCCCTCGCGCACGGCGATGCGCTTGACGACGCCGCCGTAGGGGTGCTGGATGGTTTTTATGCCGCTTTCCATGCTGACGGAGCCCGGAGCGACGACAGCGCCGTAAATATGCGTCAGCACGGCCCATGCGCCGCCGGCGCCGAAGACGGCCAGGACAACGAACAGCCCCGCGGCGATCCACCGCCGCTCTCCCGGCAGGCGCGCGGCGCCCCGTTTTTTTTCTGTTCCGGTCATGACTTGCCCGCCCCTCCGGAGGGCGCGTCTTGCGTGGCCGGGGCGGGGGGAGCGCCGCGGGCGTCCGCTTCGCGTCTGGCGGACAGCGCCTGCAAAACCTTGTCGCGGGGGCCGGCGGCGAGAAGCTGTCCGGATTTCAGAACCAGCAGATAATCTGTCAGCCGCATCGTGCTCTCGCCATGATCTATCAGGATGACGCTGATCTTTTCCTGGCGCAAGCGGGCCAGTGTTTGCAGCAGGGCGCGTTCTCCCTCGGCGTCCAGATTGGAGTTCGGCTCGTCGAGAATGACGAGCCGAAC
>JALUFY010000156.1 GCA_027051995.1 Hyphomicrobiales bacterium | reverse complement strand
CCGGACCAGACGACCAGCAGCGTGATCATGTTGGGCAGCAGAAAACGCACCGGGATCATGCGAAAACGGGTGATGCGGTTTTCTCCGCGCGCGGGACGCATTTGCTTCGTCATGGCATGACCTCCTGATCAGGAACGGCGCGGTTGCGGGGCGGGCGCGTCGCAAGCCATGTCGGCGATGACGGTTTCGCCCGCGTATGTGCGCTGGCCCACCAGAACGGACGGGGCGATTCCGGCGGGCAGCCAGACATCGAGCCGGGAGCCGAAGCGGATGAGGCCGAAGCGCTGGCCGGCCAGCAGCTCGTCGTCACGCTCGGCGAAGCGCACGATGCGCCGGGCCACGAGACCGGCGATCTGCACCACGCCGATCCTCCTTCCGTCCTTCATCTGTAGGGTGAAGGCCTGGCGCTCGTTGTCCGTGCTGGCCTTGTCCAGCTCGGCGTTGAGGAACTTGCCGGGAATGTATGTCAGGGCGACAATCTTTCCATCCACCGGAGCGCGGTTCACATGCACGTCAAAGACGTTCATGAAGATGGAGACGCGGGTATATTCCCCCTCCTCCAGATCAAGCTCCGGCGGCGGCGTCATTTCGCGGATGTCCGAGACGCGCCCGTCCGCCGGGGCAATAACAAGCCCCTCACGCACCGGCGTAGTGCGCTCCGGATCGCGGAAGAAATAGGCGCACCACAGGGTGAGAATGACGCCGATCCAGCCGAAGACATCCGGCAGCAGCCAGAACATGAACAGAGTGACAGCGGCGAATATGGCGATGAAGACGCGCCCTTCCGGGTGGATGGGCACGAGGACGGAGGTTATGGATTTCCACATGTGTCTTGTTTACCGCTCCCGGTGTTGCGCGTGTTCAGGGCCAACAAGAGAGCAAAACGGCGGGCGGGTCAAGCGGCCATGCAAAGGCAAAGCGATTGCGCAGGCGGCGGAGCGCAAAAGGCGTTTGAAGTGAATCCCGGTGGAGTGAAATGCAGCGGGATTCCGGCAAAGTTCAAAACCGGGCGGAAAAGGATTTCGTCAAGGAAAGAAGGTTGTGCGGTTTCCGCCCCGGCCGCCCGGTGATGCCCGCCGCGCAGGGATGGCTCATGAACCATCCCCCTCCTCCCGGGCGTCGCCATAGACCTTCTGGGCAAGGGAGGCTTCCAGGAAGGCGTCGAGATCGCCGTCGAGGACGGCCGGGGGGTTGGTGTTTTCCACGCCGGTGCGCAGATCCTTGACCAGCTGGTAGGGTTGCAGGACGTAGGAGCGGATCTGGTGGCCCCAGCCGATGTCGGTTTTCGACGCGGCCTGTTCGGCGGCCTCGGCCTCGCGCATTTCCAGCTCGCGCTCGTAGAGGCGGGCGCGCAGCATCTTCCAGGCGGTGGCGCGGTTCTTGTGCTGTGAGCGGTCGTTCTGGCACTGCACGACGATGCCGGTGGGCAGGTGGGTGATGCGCACCGCCGAATCGGTCTTGTTGATGTGCTGGCCGCCAGCGCCGGAGGCGCGGTAGGTATCCACCCGGCAATCGCTCTCGTTGATCTCGATGTCGATGTTGTCGTCCACCTCCGGATAGACCCATACGGAGGCGAAGGAGGTGTGGCGGCGCGCCGCGGAATCATAGGGCGAGATGCGCACCAGGCGGTGCACGCCCGATTCGGTCTTCAGCCAGCCATAGGCGTTGCGGCCCTTGACGTGCAAGGTGGCGGACTTGACGCCGGCCTCCTCGCCGCGCTGCTCCTCGATGACATCCACCTTGTAGCCGTGCGCCTCGGCCCAGCGGGCATACATGCGCTCCAGCATGGCGGCCCAGTCCTGGCTTTCGGTGCCACCCGCTCCGGCGTGGATTTCCACATAGGCGTTGTTGGCGTCGGCCTCGCCGGAGAGCAGGCTCTCCAGCTCCATCTTGGCCATCTGCTTGTGCATGGCCTCGATGGCGGCCTCGGCCTCGGCCACCACCTCATCATCGCCCTCCATCTCGCCCATTTCGATGAGCTCGATGTTGTCGGCCAGCTGCTGCTCGAAATCGCGGATGCGGGAGATGCGCGCCTCCAGATCCTGGCGCTCGCGCATCAGGGCCTGAGCCTTGTCCGGGTTGTCCCACAGATCGGGGCTTTCGGCGGCTTCATTGAGCTCTTCGAGTTTCTTCAGCGCGGCGTCCCAGTCAAAGATGCCTCCTCAGCAGCCCGATCGACTGCTTGAGTTCATCCGCCAGGGTGGCGATTTCGGTGCGCATCTGGTGCGTTTCTCCTGCTATTGCCTTCGTGTCCGCCGGGCCGGAAAGGCATTGGCGGAAGGGGTGGCCTCATGTCTCATTTTTCGCCAGTTCAAGCAAGAGGGCGAGTGCCTCTTCCACATCGCCCAGGGTGGTTTCGGGGTTCATGAAGACCAGCCGCAGCCAGCGGCGGCCGGCAAACTCCGTGGTGGTGATGTAGGCGCGGCCGGTGGCCAGCAGCTTCTTGCGCAGCTCCAGATGGCCATGATCATCCAGGCCGCGCAGGGCGAAGCAGACGATGTTGGCCTGAGGCTCCACGGCCAGCTCGAAATCCGGGTGAGCGGAAATCATTTTGGCGGCGCGCGCGCCCAGATCGAAGCGGCTTTCCACATAGGCGGCCAGCGCTGCCTCGCCCTGCCCCGCCAGGCCGGTGAAGAACTTCAGGCCGATACCGGCCTTGGTGCATTCCACTGTGCGCGAAATGGCGTCGAAGCCGATCTGCTCCTTGTCATGGAACAGATAGCTGGCCTTCTGCTGGAAAGCATGATCGAGATCGCGATGGTCGCGCATGAGAACGGCGGCGCACAATCCCGGCGCGCGCAGCATCTTGTGGGCGTCCCAGACCAGCGAGCGGGCGTGCTCGGCGCCGTCCATCAGGTGGCGGTAGCGGGATGTGATAAAGGCCGCCGCGCCATGCGCGCCGTCGATGTGCAGCCACAGATCATGCGCCTCGCAGACATCGGCGATGGCGTTGAAATCGTCATAGAGCCCGGCGGCGGTGCATCCGGCGTTGGCCGTCACGGCCATGATCCTGCGCCCTTCGGCCTTCAGCCGCCTGATCTGGCTGTCCAGCGCATCGGGGCGGACGCGGCCCAGCGCATCGCAGGGCGCGGGCGACAGGGCCTTTTGCCCCAGCCCCAGGATGCCCATGGCGCGGGAAATGGAATAATGGGCGTCCGGCGGTGCAATGACGGTCAGGGCCGGATCATTGCCATTCTCCCAGGCCTCCGGGTCGGCATGGGCGCGGGCGGCGGCAAGCGCGGTGAGCTGCGCCAGGGAACCGCCATGGGTGAGCACGCCCGCGGCGTGCGCTTCGTCCTTGCGCCCCGCGCCCGGCCATGGATGGGGCTCCCAGCCGGCCTTGCGCAACAGCCAGTTGACGACGGCGAACTCGACGGTGGCGGCGGCGGGGCCCATTTCGTAAATGGCCATGGGATTGTTGGTCATCACGTCCATCAGGCCGCCGATGAAGGACGCCGGATGCGGGCAGGAGACCTGATGGCCCATGCTGGCCGGATGCTGGATGCGGTGCGAGGCCTCGAGACAGGTTTCGAGAAAGGCCGAAAGGCGCGCGCCCGTCAGGCCGCCTTCACGCATCAGCTCGTCAAGCTTCAGATCGCGCGCCAGGGCGGCCATGCGGGGCTGCATGAGCACGGAGTCTTCGCGGCTTTCCGCCCGCTCGATCCATGCCTGAAGGGCCGAGGCGGCCCGTTTCATGTCATCGGAAAAATTCATGCGCGCCGCCCCGGAAAAGGCGGAGAAAAGGCCGCCGGAAACAACAAGGATATCAGGGCTAATAAAGACCGCCGGTGCCAGTCGTCAAGCCGCCTGAGCCGTCATCGCCGCCGGAGCCGGAATCGATGACGCCGCCGGTGATGCTGACCGCGCCATCGCCCGCGCCGGCCGGCCCCGCGCCGGAGCCGATGACCTCCGCATTGCCGCTCTCGGGCGGCTCCTCGCCGGGCTTGAAGGCCTCGAGAATGACGTTCTTGTCGCCGTAGTCGGCGCGCTTGCCGGTCTTGGGGTCGATGGGGATGAGCTGAATGCCCGGCGGCGTGCGGAAAGGCGTGGCGGGCTTGCCCTTGAGCGCCATGCGCAGGAAATCGGCGACAATGGGCGCGGCCAGATGGCCGCCGGAGGCGTCGCGCCCCATGGACTTCGGCTTGTCGTATCCGACATAAACGCCAGCGACCAGATCGGGCGTATAGCCGATGAACCAGGAATCGCGCTCGTCGTTGGTGGTGCCGGTCTTGCCGGCCACCGGCCAGGGGAAATCCTTGAAGGCCTTGCGGGCGGTGCCGCGCTGCACGACGCCCTGCAGCATCG
>JALUFY010000155.1 GCA_027051995.1 Hyphomicrobiales bacterium | reverse complement strand
GACCCGGACCGCACCGGCATGCTGCCCTTCGCCTTCGAGGAGGGCTTCGGCTTCGAGCAATATGTGGATTACGCCTTGGACGTGCCCATGTATTTCGTCCACCGCAATGGGGAATACATCGACGCCACCGGCCAGAGCTTCCGCGACTTCATGGCCGGGCGCCTGCCCGCACTGCCCGGCGAGCCGCCCACGATCAAGGACTGGGAGGATCATCTCTCCACCATCTTCCCGGAGGTGCGGCTGAAGCAGTTTCTGGAGATGCGCGGCGCCGACGGCGGCCCCTGGAAGGTGCTGTGCGCCCTGCCGGCCCTGTGGACGGGGCTGCTCTATGACGGTGCGGCGCTGGACGCCGCCTGGGATCTGGTCAGGGACTGGACGGAAGAAGACCGCCAGCAATTGCGCAAGGACGCCCCCAGACTGGCGCTCAAGGCGCGGGTGCGCGGCCGCTCCGTCCATGACATCGCCCGCGATGTTCTGGCGTTATCGCGCGCCGCGCTGGACAGGCGCAACCTGATCGGCTGCCGCAATCTCACCGAATCGCGCTTCCTCGACGTTCTCGACGAAATCGTCGAATTCGGCGAAACGCAGGCGGACGTGCTCATCGATCTCTACAAGGGCCGCTGGGCCGGCGATGTCTCCCACGTCTTCCGCGACTTCGCCTACTAGGCATCCACCAATCGCCCATCCCCTCTGGCCCCACGCCGCATGCCCTGCTGGGGCTTTCCGGGTTTTGTCGGGGAAGTGTATGCTGACTGGGCGATGTGATTCCGCTTAAATCAGCAAGCAAGGGTGCGTTCATGGGCACGATCAGCAATCTCGGCCGGCGCGACATCGAGACGGTCATTCATCCCTACACCAACCTCTCCGCCTTCCGCGAGACCGGCCCGCTGGTCATCGAGAGGGGCAAGGGCGTTTTTGTTTACGATTCGCAGGGACGTGAATACATCGAGGGTCTGTCGGGCCTGTGGTGCGCCTCGCTGGGCTATGGCGTGGAGGAGCTGACCGAGGCGGCGCGCGAGCAGATGTCGCGCCTGTCGTTCTCCCATCTCTTCGGCGGCAAGAGCCATGACTTGGCCATCGAACTGGCGGAGAAACTGAAGGAGATCGCCCCTGGCGCGCCCTCGCATGTGCTCTTCTGCTCCGGCGGCTCGGAAGCCAACGACATGCAGGTCAAGCTCACCTGGTATTACAACAACGCGCGCGGCAGGCCGGAGAAGAAAAAGATCATCTCGCGCATGAAGGCCTATCACGGCGTGACGGTGGCCTCTGGCTCGCTGACCGGATTGCAGCCGGTGCACGCCGATTTCGACCTGCCCCTGCCGCAGGTTCTGCATGCCCCTTGCCCGCACTATTACCGTTATGGCGAAGAGGGCGAGACGGAAGAGGCGTTTTCCGCCCGCATGGCGCGCGATCTGGAGGAGCTGATCGTGCGCGAGGGGGCCGATACCGTGGCCGCCTTCATCGCCGAGCCCGTCATGGGCGCGGGTGGTGTGCTCATCCCGCCGGAGGGCTATTTTCCCGCCGTCGCCGAAGTGCTGAAAAAATACGATGTGCGCTTCATCTCCGATGAGGTGATCTGCGGCTTCGGGCGCACCGGCGAGATGTTCGGCGCGCGCACCTTCGGCTTCGAGCCCGATTCCATCTCCGTGGCCAAGGCCATCACCTCCGCCAGCTTCCCGCTGGGCGCCATCACCATCGAGGAGGATCTCTACCGGGCCATGCTGGCCGAATCGGAGAAGACCGGGGTCTTCGGCCATGGCTATACCTACACCGGCCATCCGGTGGGCTGCGCCGTGGCCCTGAAGACGCTGGAGATCTACGAGCGCGACGGCATCGTCGATCAGGTGAAAAAGAAGGCGAAGCTCTTTTCCGGCCGCTTCACGGAACTTTCCGGTCATCCGCTTGTGGGCGAGGCGCGCGCCATCGGCATGATCGGCGCGGTGGAGCTGGTGGCGGACAAGAAGACGAAGCGCCCCTTCGATCCGGCCCTCAAGGTGGGCGCGAAGGTGGTGGACTTCGCCCTCGGTCACGGCCTGCTCACCCGCATGCTGGGCGATTCGGTGGCCCTGTGCCCGCCGCTCGTCATGACCGAAAGCGAGATCAACGAGATGTTCGACCGCCTGGCCCTGGCGCTGAACGACGCCGAAGCCTGGGTGGAGAGAGAAAGCCTGCGCCGGGCCTGATTCATCCGTCCTGTCCCGCCAATATGGCGGATGGCCGTTAACCGCCTTGCGGAAATATTAGCCGCCAAGGCGCGAATCTGCTCGACATGCGCATTAGCAGTGCTAATACTGCCCGCCATGAAACTGGCTGACTGGCTGAAGAAACACGGCATGACGCAGGCCGCCTTCGCGGGACGCATCGGCGTCTCCCAGGGGCGGGTGTCGCAGATCGTGGCGGGCGAGGCGCCCTCCCTCGATCTGGCCGTGAAGATAGAGGCCGCCACCAATGGCCGCGTCGGCCCGGCCGATCTGTTGAACAGGAACAAGGACATGATGAATCCCCAGGCGAACAGCGAGCTGGACAGCGTGGACGAGGCGCTGGAAGCCATCTCGAAGGGCGAGCTTGTTGTCGTCGTCGATGACGACGACCGCGAAAACGAAGGCGATCTGATCGGCGCGGCGGCGAAAGTCACCCCGGAGCAGGTGGCCTTCATGATCCGCCATACCTCCGGCATCGTCTGCGCGCCCATGACGCAGGAGGACGCCCGGCGGCTCAATCTGGAGCCCATGGTGGCCACCAATGACGCGCCGCTGTCCACCGCCTTCACCGTCTCGGTGGATTACAAGGTGGGACTGACCACCGGCATCTCGGCCGCCGAGCGCGCCGCCACGGTGCATGCGCTGGCCAATTCCAACGTCGCGGCGTGCGATTTCGTGCGCCCCGGCCATGTCTTTCCGCTGGTGGCCCGCCCCGGCGGCGTGCTCATCCGCTCCGGCCACACCGAGGCCGCGGTGGACTTGTGCCGCCTGGCCGGCGAGCCCCCCGTGGGTGTCATATCCGAACTGGTCAATGATGACGGCACGGTCAAGCGCGGGCCGCAGGTGCTGGCCTTCGCCCGCGAACATGGGCTGAAGATCATCTCCGTGGCCGGTCTCATCGCCTGGCGGCGCACCCGCGAGCGGCTGGTGGAGCGCTCCGGCGAATTCGAGCTGGAAACCCCGGCCGGGCACGCGCGGGCCATCAGCTTCACCACGCCGTTCGATCCGGTGGAGCATCTGGCGCTGGTTGTTGGCCCGGTGGGGGACAATCCACTGGTGCGCCTGCACCGCGAAAACGTGCTGGAGGATGTCTTCGGCGCGCGCGAGACGCTCAACAGGGTCTTCGATCGCTTCAAGGCCGAAGGCGGCGGCATTCTCGTCTATCTGCGCGAGGGCGCGACCGGCGTGCCCGCCGCGCGGCTGTCTCCGGCGGCTGCCGGGAGTGAAGAGGATACCGCCTCGGCCAGGGCCCGCGAACAGGCTTGGCGCGATGTTGGCCTCGGGGCGCAGATCCTGCGCGACCTGGGGGCCAGATCCATCCGCCTTCTGGCCTCCTCCGAGCGCCATTACGTCGGCCTCTCCGGCTTCGGCATCGAGATTTCCGAAACCATCCTGGACGGGGAATAACGCGGCAGGCCCCGCGCAAGGATCAGCCGCGCCCGCCTTTCGGGATCAGCCGCGCCCTTGCGCGTGGATGCGGATTTCCACCCGCCGGTTCCGGGCCCGCCCGGCGGCGGTGCGGTTCGAGGCGATGGGGGCCGTCTCGCCCATGCCGCGCCCTTCCAGCCGCGCCGGGTTGACGCCCTGGGCCGTCAGATACTGCACCACGGCCATGGCGCGCCGTTCCGACAGGCGCTGGTTGTATGCCGCCGAGCCGGTGGAATCGGTATGGCCGGTGACGATCACCTGCGTTTCCGGGAAGCCGTTGAGCACCGTGGCCACGGCGTTCAGCGTGCGGTAGAACTGCGGCCGCACGGTGGCCTGATCCGTGGCGAAGGTGATGTCGTTGGGCATGATGAGCCGGATGTCGTCGCCGTCGCGCACGATGCGCACGCCCGTTCCGGCCAGCTTCTCGCGCAGGATCGATTCCTGCCTGTCCATGTAGGCCCCGATGCCCAGCCCGGCGATGCCGCCCACCGCCGCGCCGATGGCCGCGCCCTTGCCGGCGTCTCCGGCGATGGCTCCGCCGATGGCGCCCGCGGCCGCGCCCGCCGCCGCGCCGCCCAGCCCGCCAATCAGCGTGTTGGAAGGCTTCTCCTCGCCCGTGTAGGGATCCGTCGTGCAGCCCGCCAGCAGGGCCGCGCCCAAAAACAGCGGCAAAATCCGTTTCATGATACCGCACCTTTGTAT
>JALUFY010000154.1 GCA_027051995.1 Hyphomicrobiales bacterium | reverse complement strand
CCACCAGGTCCTCAAGAACCGGAATAGTGGCGGCGAGGATGGCCCCGCCGACCAGCGCCGCCGTCGGCCTTTGCGGATCATCCAGCGCCGCCGACAGCGCCTCCAGCTCCTTCATCAGCGAAAGCCCCGCATAGGACGGCAGGAACTTCGTGATGCCGTAGGTGGAGGCGTGCGCCCTGTGCGACACGGAGAAGGCGTCGTTGACGTAGATATCGCCCAGAACGGCCAGCCGCCGCGCGAAGTTCTCGTCGTTCTTCGTTTCCCCTTCGTGAAAGCGCAGGTTCTCCAGCATCAGGATCTCGCCCGGCTTGAGCGCCCAGACGGCCTTCTCGGCCACCTCGCCCACGCAGTCGGAGGCGAACTTGACCGGCTTTCCGAGAACCCCGCTCAGAGCTTCGGCCACCGGCTTGAGGGAGAACTTCTTGTCGCGCTGGCCCTTGGGGCGGCCAAAATGCGACAGGATCACCACCTTGGCGCCGCGCCCGGCCAGATCGGTGACGGTGGGCGCGAAGCGCTCGATGCGCGTCGCGTCCGTCACCCGCCCGTCTTCCATCGGCACGTTCAGGTCGGCGCGCACGAGGACAGTCTTGTCCTTCACGTCCGCGTCCGCGATGGATTTGACCCCCTCGATGCTGCTCATGACATCACCTTGCCCATGGCCACGGCGGTGTCGTTCATGCGGTTGGAGAAGCCCCATTCGTTGTCATACCACGACAGGATGCGCACCATCCGCTTGTCCATCACCTTGGTCTGATCCAGCGCGAAGGTGGACGAATGCGGATCGTGGTTGAAGTCGATGGAGACATTGGGCTGATCGGTGTAGCCCAGAACGCCCTTCAGCGGGCCCTCGGCGGCGGCCACGATGGCCTCGTTCACCTCGTCCGCCGTGGTGTCGCGATCGGCGATGAAGGTCAGATCGACCACCGAGACGTTCGGCGTCGGCACGCGGATGGCCACGCCGTCCAGCTTGCCGTTCAGCTCCGGCAGCACCAGGCCCACGGCCTTGGCCGCGCCGGTGGAGGTGGGGATCTGCGACAGGGCCGCCGCGCGGGCGCGGTAGAGGTCCTTGTGCATGGTGTCCAGCGTCGGCTGATCGCCGGTGTAGCTGTGGATGGTGGTCATGAAGCCCTTTTCGATGCCGATGGCGTCATTCAGCGTCTTGGCCACCGGCGCCAGGCAGTTTGTGGTGCACGAGGCGTTGGAGACCACCACGTGATCAGACGTCAGCTTGTCGTGGTTGACGCCATAGACCACCGTCAGATCGGCCCCCGGCGCGGGCGCGGAAACCAGCACGCGCTTCGCGCCGGCGTCCAGATGCAGCGCCGCCTTGTCGCGGGCGCGGAAGATGCCGGTGCACTCCATGGCCACGTCAACGTCCAGATCGCCCCACGGCAGAGAGGCCGGATCGCGCTCGGCGAAAACCTTGATCTCGCCCATGCCCTCGACGATGATGGAGTTGTCCGTCGTCTCCACCTTGGCCGGGAAGCGGCCATGCACGGAGTCGAAGCGCAGCAGGTGCGCGTTGGTCTCCACCGGGCCCAGGTCGTTGATGCCCACCACGGTGATGTCGTCCCGGCCGGACTCCACGATGGCCCGCAGAACGTTGCGCCCGATGCGCCCGAAACCGTTGATCGCTACTTTAAGGGTCATGTCTTTGTTCCTTCACGTCTCTTGATGTGGATTATGGGATGTTGCAGGTGGTAGCCCCGCCGCGCCCGCGCGGCAAGGGCCAGTGTGTTCAAATCAGCTGGCCGCAACCAGCTCCTCCGCGGCCTTCGCCACCGCGTCGGCGGTGATGCCGAACATTTCGTAGAGCTGGCCGGCCGGAGCGGAGGCGCCGAAGCTGTTCATGCCGATGAAGCGGCCGTTCTCGCCGATCCACTTGCGCCAGCCCATCTCCATGGCCGCCTCCACAGCGACGCGCGGCGCATCGCCCAGCACCGAGGCCTTGTAGGCGTCATCCTGCGCCTCGAACAGCTCCCAGCAGGGCATGGAGACAACCGCCGCCGAAACGCCCTTCTCCGCCAGCTTGTCCGCCGCCTCCAGCGCCAGGGACACCTCCGAGCCGGTGGCCAGAATGGTCACGTCGCGCTTGCCGTCCGCCTCGCGCAGCACGTATGCGCCCTTCGCCGTCCTGTTCTCGCCGGCGTCGTCACGCAGGGCGGGCAGCCCCTGACGCGACAGGCACAGGGCCGAAGGGGTCTTTTCGGACTTCACCGCGCATTCCCAGGCCTCCGCCGTCTCCATGGCGTCGGCGGGGCGGAACACATTGAGGTTCGGCATGGCGCGCAAGGAGGGAATGGTCTCCACCGGCTGATGCGTCGGGCCGTCCTCGCCCAGGCCAATGGAGTCATGGGTGAACACGTAGGTCACCGGCAGCCCCTGAAGCGCCGCCAGGCGGATGGCCCCGCGCATGTAGTCGGAGAAGATCAGGAAGGTGCCGCCGTAGTTCATGAAGCCGCCATGCAGCGCGATGCCGTTCATCGCCGCGCCCATGCCGAACTCGCGCACGCCGTAATGAATGTAGGAACCGGAGAAATCGCCCGGAGCGATGGACTTCATGCCCTTGACGATGGTCAGGTTGGAGTGCGTCAGATCGGCTGAGCCGCCCACCAGGTTGGGCTGCGCGGAGGCCAGCACCTCCAGCGTGTTCTGCGAGGCCTTGCGGGTCGCCAGCTTGGGCTTCTCCCCGGCCAGCTTCCCGCGGAAATCCGCCAGCGCATCCAGGGCGGCCGGAACGGCCTTGCCGGAGAGATCGCGCAGGAAATCGTCCTTTTTCGGCGAGGCCGCGAGCCGCGCCTCCCAGGCCTCGCGGGCCTCGCGCCCGCGCGCTCCATAGGCGCGCCATGTATTGAGCACCTCCTCGGGCACCTCGAAGGGCGCGTGCGGCCAGCCCAGCTTCTCGCGCGCGGCGGCGATTTCCTCATCGCCCAGCGGCGCGCCGTGGGTGGCTTCCGAGCCCTGCTTGTTGGGCGCGCCGAAACCGATGATGGTCTTGCAGGAGATGAACGTCGGCCTGTCGCTCTCCCTGGCGGCGGCGATGGCCGCGTCGATCTGGTCGTGATCGTGGCCATCCACCTCCACGGTGTCCCACCCGGCGGCGTCGAAACGCTCCATCTGGTTCATCGAGGTGGCCACGGAGGTGGAGCCGTCGATGGTGATCTCGTTGTTGTCCCACAGCACGATCAGCTTGTTCAGGCCAAGATGCCCGGCCAGATCGATGGCCTCGTGCGAGACGCCCTCCATCAGGCAGCCGTCGCCGGCGATCACATAGGTGTAGTGATCCACCAGATCATCGCCGTAGCGGGCGTTGCTCATGCGCTCGGCCAGCGCCATGCCCACCGCCGAGGCCAGGCCCGAGCCCAGCGGCCCGGTGGTGATCTCCACGCCCTCCAGATGGCCGTATTCGGGATGCCCGGCCATTTTCGAGCCCAGCTGGCGGAAGTTCCTGATCTGATCGATCGTCGCCTCCTTGAAGCCGCTCAGATAAAGCAGCGAATAGATCAGCATGGAGCCGTGCCCCGCCGACAGCACGAAGCGGTCGCGGTCGGCCCAGTCAGGCGCCGAGGCGTCGAATTTCATGTGCTGCGTCCACAGCACGGAAGCCACGTCGGCCATGCCCATCGGCATGCCTGGATGGCCGGAATTGGCCTTCTGGATGGCGTCCATGGACAGAAAGCGGATGGCGTTGGCCATGTCCACGCAGTTGATTTCCTTGCTCATGAGTTCCCCTCCTCGATGGGATAAGATGCGTCCGGGCGATGGCGTCAGGCGGCGCGGCGTTTCATTTCGATCAGACGGTGCAGCATCGGCGTCAGAATGAGCTGCATGGCCAGGTCCATCATGTCACCCGGAACGACGATGGAATTGGCCCGCGTCATGAAGCTGTCGTGGATCATTGACAGCAGGTAGGAAAAGTCAATCCCGTGCGGATCCTTGAAGCGGATGACCACCATGGATTCGCCCGCCGTGGGGATCCAGCGCGCCACGAAGGGATTGGAGGTGTCCACCGTCGGCACCCGCTGGAAGTTGATGTCCGTCTCGGAGAACTGCGGGCAGATGTAATGCACGTAGTCGTGCATGCGCCGCAGGATGGTGTCGGTCACCGCCTCGGTGGTGTAGCCGCGCGCCGAGCGGTCGCGGTGGATTTTCTGAATCCACTCCAGATTGATCACCGGCACCACGCCCACCTTCAGATCGGCGTGTTGCGCCACGTTCACCTCATCGGTCACCACCGCGCCGTGCAGACCCTCGTAGAGCAGCACCTCGGAGGCCTCCGGGCCATATTCCTCCCATTCGGTGAACTTGCCCGGCTCGACGCCGTATTTGGCCGCCTCCTCGTCGTCATGCA
>JALUFY010000153.1 GCA_027051995.1 Hyphomicrobiales bacterium | reverse complement strand
CCCACAGCTTGCGCAGGGCCATCCGCTGAATGCCGCCGGGCACGTCGTCCCTGACGAAGCGGGAGAAATCCGCCGTTTCCGGATCCAGCGCTCCGGCGTCGAAATCTTCCAGATCCTCCGGGATGGCGGCGTCCGGAGGCGCCTCCTGCGTCATTTCGTCTTGTGGCGCGGGGGCTTGCGCCTGACCGGCATCCCGCTTTCTTTCGCGTTTCATGCGCGACCAGCGTTTCAGAAAGGCGTCGCGGCGTTCATCCCTGGCCATGGCCGCCGCCCTCCTTCATGCGCTGGCGCAGCACCGCCAGCGGCTCCTTGCCGAAGCGGTATTCCATCGTGTCCAGCTTGTCGCGCTTGCGTTTTTTGAATGGCTCGGGCCTTGGCTGGGCGGCGCAGAAGGCGGCGGCAAGCGCCAGCAACTCCTCCGGCATGGGCAGAACGTCGATCTGCAATTCGCCGGGATCGAGATACTCCTGGGCCTCGTAGGCCGAGATGGTGACCAGATGGACGCGCAGCGGCAGGGGATTGTCCGGATCGTCGTCATCCGCGTCGCTTATGACCCAGACCGACGGAGCGTCCGATTCGATGTTGACCTCGTAGCCTTCAACATCCTGGGCGAACAGATCAACCGGATCGCATTCTGCGAAATATTCCGTTGTTTCAGCCGTTTGCACGCGTTTCTTCGCGTGAATTCGAGGCGGCGGATCGAGAATGAGGCCGCTGGCGCGCCATTCGTCCTCCATCCAGGGATTGTCCACTTTCCGCCGCGAAACAATCACCGCGGCGGGGATGCGCAAATGGCGGTTTGTCAGATTTGTCTTGTCCGGCGAGGTCATGGGGATGATAATAAGAGCATAAAAAACATGCGCAAATACATTCAAATCCGCGCATGAAACGGGAGGAACGGAATGACGGACAAGCCACTGGGGCGTGTGGCGCTTTGCTCATGCCATGACACCATGCGGCTGGATGAAAGGACGCTGCGCGCCGCCCTGGAGCCGGACGCGGAGCTTTTGTTTTTCAGTCGGCTGTGCCGGGACGAGATTGGCCAGTGCGAGCGGCTGCTCGCGGATGATGGGCCATTGAGCATCTGCTGCACGCGGGAAGCGCCGCTGTTCGAGGAGCTGGCGGGCCGCGCCGGGCGGCAGGCGCCCTTGCGCTTCATCAACATCCGCGAAACGGCGGGCTGGAGCAGGGAGGGCGGAAAGGCCGGGGCGAAGATGGCCGCTCTGGCGCGCGCCGGGCTTTGCGAGACGAAACCGGCCATGCTCAAGGAGGTTGTCTCGCATGGCCGCTGCCTGATCGCCGGGCCGGGGCCGCAGGCGCTGGAAGTTGCGCGGATGGTCCGGGATGATCTTGCGCCGGAGGTTCTTCTGACGGGGGAGGAAGAGGATGTCCTGCCGCCGCTGGAGGATACCTTCCTGTTGCGGCGCGGCGCGCTGGAGGCGCTTTCGGGGCGCATCGGGCGCTATGAGGCCGTCATGACCGGGGTGCGCGATGCGCTGCCCTGGGCGCGTCATGGCCTGGCCTTCGGCGAAGAGACGGCGCGGGTGGAAGACACTTTCGATCTGGTGATCGAGATCTCCGGTGGCCCGGCGCGGTTCGGCGCGCATGGGCGCGATGGCTATTTCCATGTCCGCCCGGATGACGCGGCGGGGCTGGCGCGCGCGGCGATGCAGGCGGCGCGCCTGACCGGGGAGTTCGAGAAACCCATTTACGCCTCCTGCGACGCCGGGGCCTGCGCCCATGCGCGCAATGGCGTGAGCGGCTGCAACAGGTGCCTTGACGCCTGCCCCTCCTCGGCCATCAGGGGCGGGGGCGAGGCGGTTTTCGTTGATCCATTCATCTGCGAAGGCTGCGGCGATTGCGCCGCCGTGTGCCCGTCCGGGGCCATGTCCCATGCCATGCCCCGGCGCGATGACCTGCTGGAGACGGCGCGCGCGCTGCTGGCCACATACGCCGCCGCCGGGGGCAAGACGCCGGTTGTGCTGTTTCATGACCGCGAACACGGCGCGGAGCTGATCGCGGCGCTGGCGCGCTTCGGCGATGGGCTGCCGGCCCATGTGCTGCCCATGGAGCTGCATTCGGTGAGCAGTCTGGGGCATGACATCCTTCTGGCGCTGACGGTCTTTGGCGCGGCGCGCACGGCCATTCTCGCACCGCCGGAACGGGGCGGCGAACTGGCTTCGCTCAGGGAACAAATGGCGCTTGCTCATGCCTTTCTTTCGGCGCTGGGCTATGGGCCGCGATACGTCCCGCTCATGCTGGATACCGCCAATCCGGATGCCTTGGCGGACTGGCTTGCCGGGATGGAGGCGGATGCGCCCGCTGTCGCCGCGCCGTTCGCAGCCATGGGCGGCAAGCGCGACATTTCCCGCATGGCGCTGGCCCGGTTGCATGAACACGCGCCGGCCCCGGCGGAAACCGTCTCCCTGCCCGATGGCGCGCCCTATGGCCAGGTGCGGGTGGACAGGGAGAAATGCACCCTGTGCCTGGCCTGCGTCAGCACCTGCCCGGCGGGGGCGCTTGTGGACAATCCGGAGCGGCCGCAATTGCGTTTCGTCGAGGCCGCCTGCCTGCAATGCGGACTGTGCCGCCGCACCTGCCCGGAAGGCGCCATCAGCCTTGCCCCGCGCTACAACTTCACCAGCGCGGCGCAGGAACGCGTGGAGCTGGCCAGCGACGAGCCCATGGAATGCCCGGCCTGCGGCAAGGCCTTCGGCTCAAAAAGCGCCATCGAGCGGGTCATCGCCAAACTGGAGGGCCTGGGCAATCCGATGTTCGCGACGCGGGAGCAGCGCGATCTTTTGCGCTATTGCGAGGACTGCCGGGTCATCGCCCTGTCCAGAAGCCAGGATGATCCGTTCAAGGCCGGGGAGGTTCCCCGCCCGAGGGTAACGGAAGACTACGCGGGCGGAGACGGCTCATGAGCAAAGGCAGGGGAGAAATTCACGAGAGCTATCTCATCGCGCCCGATCTGGAGGACGGGCGGCTGACGCGCGAGGTTGAGATCGTCGATCAGGAGGGGGCGCGCAAGATCCAGCATGCCGTTCAGGAGCGCCCGCTGACCATCTTTCTCAACGGCCAGGAGGTGATCACCGCCATGACCATCGGCGATCATCCCAGATGGCTGGCGGTGGGATACCTGCGCAATCAGGCCATGCTGCGCGATGACGACGAGATCACCGCCATCGACTATGACGAGGACATCCGCACCATCGTGGTGCGCACGAAACGCAAGACCGATTACGAGGAAAAGATGCGCCGCAAGGTGCATACCTCCGGCTGCGCCCAGGGCACGGTCTTCGGCGATGTCATGGAGGAATTCGAGAAAATCCGCCTGTCCGATGATGCCGTCTTGCGCACCTCCGACCTCTACGCCCTGGTGAAGACGGTCAGCACCACGCCGTCGCTCTACATGAAGGCGGGCTCCATTCACGGCTGCGTGCTGGCGCGCGGGGGCGAGCCTCTGGTCTATATCGAGGACGTGGGCCGCCACAACGCGGTGGACAAGATCGCCGGATGGATGTTTCTCAACAGGGTGGCGCCGGAAGACAAGATCTTCTACACCACCGGGCGGATGACCTCCGAAATGGTGCTCAAGTGCGCGGCCATGGGCATCCCGGTGCTGGTGTCGCGCTCGGGCTTCACCGCCTGGGGGGTCGATCTGGCGCGCAAGGTGAACATGACGCTGATCGGCCGGGCGCGCGGGCGGCGCTTCATCTGCGCATCTGGGGAGGAGCGCATCATCTTCGACGCCGCCACCAGCAAGGCGCGCGAAAGGGGCGGCGCGCCGGAAGTCATCCCGGCGCACGGGCGCGCCATTGTGAAAAAGACCAAGGCCGCCGGAGGGGGCAAGGCATGAGCAAGGCGGATGTGGCCGGGGTGATCCTGGCGGGCGGGCTGGCGCGGCGCATGGGCGGGCGCGACAAGGCCTTCATCACGCTGGGCGGGCGGCCCCTGGTGGCGCACGCCATCGAGCGGCTTTCTCCACAGGTGGGCGCGCTGGCGATCAACGCCAATGGCGGCGCGGAGCGCTTTTCGCAATTTGGCCTGCCGGTCATCGCCGATACGGTGGAAGGTTTCGCCGGGCCGCTGGCGGGCGTTCTCGCGGGGGTTTTGTGGGCAAGGGAGCAGGTTCCGGGGGCGCGCTGGGTTGTCTCGGCGGCCACCGACACGCCCTTCTTTCCCCGTGATCTGGTGGCGCGGTTTCTGGCGGCGGTGCGTGAGAGCGGCGCGCAGATGGCCTGCGCGGTGCGCAAGGGGCGCGCCCAGCCGGTTTTCGGGCTGTGGCCGGTGGATATCGCGGAGGATCTGGAACACGCCCTGGTGGACGAAGACCTGCGCAAGATCGATCTGTTCACCGCCCGCTAC
>JALUFY010000152.1 GCA_027051995.1 Hyphomicrobiales bacterium | reverse complement strand
GAACACGCCGCCGCCGCGGACAGGGCGCGGGCCAGCGAAGAGGTTTTCAGCGAGGCCCGCGAAAAGGCCCGGCGGGCGAAAGAGGCGCATGCGCAGGCCCGCCGGGCCAGACGCTCAGCGGCCGAAGCGGTGGAGGCCGCCCGCCGCGCCCAGGCCGCCGCCGAGCGTGACCGGGGCGAAATCATGCGCCAGCTTTCGGCCATCGCAGAGGCCTTAAGCCGCATCGGCGCCGAGCGCGAGCAGGCCTTGGCCGCGAGGGAGGAAAGCGCCGCCGCCCTGGCCGGGCTGCCGCCGCTGGACGATCTGCGCAACCGGGCCGCCTCCTTGCGCGCCGCGCTGGAGGAAAAGCGCACGGCCTACGCCGCCGCGCGGGCACGCCATGACAGTCTGGAGCGCGAGGCTGCCTTGCGCCAGTCGCGCCTGTCCGGCATCGCCGGTGAACGCGCGCAATGGAACGAAAGAGCCGCGCGGGCGAAAAAGCGCATGGAGGAGCTGGCCGCCCGCCAGGAGGATTTGCGCAAGCAGCTGGATGCTCTTTCGCAAGCCCCCGCCGAGCTGGAGAAAAAGCGCGTCAGGCTGATGAACGCCATCGGGGAGGCCGAGACCTCGCGCAAGGAGGCGGCGGACAGGCTGGCCGGGGCCGAGACGGCGCAAAGGGAAATCGAGGCCGGCTGGCGCGAGGCCGAGAAGCAGGCCTCCGCCGCCCGCGAGGAGGCCGCCCGCCTCGAGGCGAAAATCGAGGCCGCTTCCGAGCGTCTGGAGGACATCGCCGCCACCATCCGCGAGCGCATGGAATGCCTGCCGGAGAAGCTGCCGCTGAAGGCCGGGCTGGACACCGAAGCCCTGCCGCCCAAGGAGGAGATCGACAAGGCGCTGATGAAGCTGCGCGACGCCCGCGAGCGCCTGGGCGGCGTCAATCTGCGCGCCGAGACGGAAATGGCGGAAGTGGCCGCCGAGCTGGACAAGCTGGTCAGCGAGCGCGACGATCTGATCAAGGCCATCGAGAAGCTGCGCGGCGGCATCGCCAGCCTCAACCGCGAGGGCCGCAAGCGCCTGCTGGAGGCCTTCGATCACGTCAACGAATATTTCGCCTCCCTGTTCTCCATCCTCTTCGGCGGCGGCAAGGCGCATCTGGAGCTTATCGAATCCGACGACCCGCTGGAGGCCGGGCTGGAAATCTTCGCCCGCCCGCCCGGCAAGCGCCTGCAAACGCTCTCTTTGCTCTCCGGCGGCGAACAGACGCTGACGGCGCTGGCGCTCATTTTCGCCGTCTTCCTGACCAATCCCTCGCCCATCTGCGTGCTCGACGAGGTGGACGCGCCGCTGGACGAGCACAACGTCGAGCGCTTCTGCAATCTGCTGGAGGACATGCTGCACCGCTCCGGCACCGACTTCATCATCATGACGCACCACCCCATCACCATGGCGCGCATGGACCGCCTCTATGGCGTCACCATGACCGAGCCCGGCGTCTCGCGGCTGGTGTCGGTTGATCTGCAAACCGCCGAGACCCTGCGCGAGGCCTCCTGAGCCCAATTCGCCCCATGCCCGCGCCAGGGGGCGGAATAAAAAGCTGGTGCTGAAAAATATTCAAATATATCAATATGTTGCAATATCTGTTTTCGGTTGACAGCGCATTGCCGCGCAACTATTTTGCGCATCGCTCCACGGGAGCGTGAAAGACAGGGCCCATGACCTTACGGGACGGTTCGAAACCGCAAGACATCGCGGCGCTGGAGCGTCAGCTCCGGGCCAGCCGCGGCAGGCGCGAAAAGGCCGGGCGAGAAAAGACGCGCAAGGCCGCCTCGCCCTATGGTTTCGGCTTGCGTCTGGTAACGGACATGCTGGCCGCCGTCACCGCCGGGTTCCTGGCCGGGTGGGGGCTGGATGTCTGGCTGGGCACATCGCCCTGGCTGGTGCTGCTTTTCACGCCCCTGGGCATGGCGGCCGGCATTCTCAACGTGGTGCGCGCCGCCCGCTCCGCCGAGGCGCGACGGCATCTGGACGCCATCGCCGCCGCCGCGCCGCCGGATGACTGCGGGGAGGAAGCGGCGCGGGACGCGGATGAGACCATTTAGCCGTTGAGATTGACGGCGGCGGACGATAAAAGAGACGCAACACACACAGGCGGCATCGCGCCGCGAACTTGAACGGGGTTGTCATGGCGAGCGAAGCGGCCGCGCACAAGGCGGCGGAAGCGGCGGAGGCGGCAGGGGGATTTTCCATTGATCCCATGCACCAGTTCGTGATTCACCGCATCATTCCGGTGAAGATCGGCGGGCTGGATCTGTCGTTCACCAATTCGTCCCTGTGGATGGTCATCATCGTGGCCCTGGCGGCGCTGTTTCTGCTGGCCGGCGGCCGCCGCGTCGTGCCCACCCGCTGGCAGTCGCTGAAGGAGATGACCTACGAGTTCATCGCCGGAACGATGCGCGATATCCTGGGCGATTCGGGCCGCGCCTTCTTTCCCTTCGTCTTCACGCTCTTCATCTTCATCCTGCTGGCCAACATGCTCGGCATGGTGCCCTATTCCTTCACCGTCACCAGCCACATCATCGTCACCTTCGCCCTGGCGCTGGTGGTCTTCGTGCTGGCCACCATTGTCGGCTTCATCAAGCATGGCGCGGGCTATTTGAAGCTCTTCGTGCCTTCCGGCGTGCCGGCCTACATGCTGGTTCTTCTCGTGCCCATCGAGATCATTTCCTACTTCACCCGCCCCATGTCGCTCTCCGTGCGTCTGTTCGCCAACATGATGGCCGGCCACACCATGCTCAAGGTGTTCGGCGCCTTTGTCGTCGGCCTGGGCATCATCGGCGGCTGGGCGCCGTTGGCCATGATGGTGGCGCTATCGGGGCTGGAGGTTCTCGTGGCCTTTCTTCAGGCCTACGTCTTCGCCGTTCTCACGGTGATCTATCTCAACGACGCTATCAACATGCATCACTGACATCACCGAAGGCAATCAACCCAACGCATCCGGCAACAAGTCATCTACAAGGAGTATTTCTCATGGACGCGGAAGCTGCGAAACTCATCGGCGCGGGCCTGGCGGCCATCGCCCTCGGCGGCGCCGGCATCGGCATCGGCCACATCTTCGGCAACTATCTCTCCGGCGCGCTGCGCAACCCCGCCGCCGCCCAGAGCCAGTTCCCGAACCTGCTGCTGGGCTTCGCCCTGGCCGAGGCCACCGGCCTGTTCGCTCTCGTCGTGTCGCTGATCATTCTCTTCGTCTTCTGATCACGCGCGGCGTATTGCTGAAGACATGGCGCGGCGCGGGCCAGCTTCCCGCGCCCGCCGCTCATGGTTCCGGATCACGGGAGGGCGCGGCATGCCCCAGCTGGATTTCAGCACCTATCTGTCCCAGATTTTCTGGCTCGCCATCACCTTCGGCGCGCTTTACCTGATCGTCGCGCGCATGGCCCTGCCGGCCATCGGCGGCGCCATCGAACACCGCCGCTCGCGCATCGCCGACGATCTGGACGCCGCCGAGCGCTTCAAGCGGGACGCGGAAAAGGCGCTGGCGGACTATGAAAGCTCCCTGGCCGAATCCCGCGCCAGGGCGCAAAAGCTGGTGCAGGAGCAAAAGGAAAAGGTCACCGCCGAGCTGGAGGCCGCCCGCGCCCGAACCGAAGCCGAACTGTCCGCGAAAATCGCCGAGGCCGAGGCCAGGGTACGCGCCAGCAAGGAAGAGGCCCTCAAGGAGCTCGGCGGCGCCATCGGCGGCCTGACCGGCGAGATCGTCACCCGCCTCACCGGCGAAGAACCCTCTCCGGAGCGGCTGAAAAAGGCCGTGGAAAAGGTTCTGGGATAAGGATTGCAAAATGTTTCACGAGCCTGAATTCTGGGTCGCCGTCAGCTTCGTTGTTTTCGTTGGCCTGATCCTCTATCTGAAGGTTCCGGCCATGGTGGCCAAGGCCCTGGACGCCCGCGCCGAGGCCATTCGCAAGGACATCGAGGAAGCCGCCCGCCTGCGCGAGGAGGCCCAGAAGCTGCTGGCCAGATACGAGACGAAACGCAAGCAGGCGGAAAAGGAAGCCGAGGAGATCATCAATACGGCGAAGCAGGAGGCCGAGGCCGTGGCCGCCGAAATGCGCAGGAAATTCGAGGAGATGATCGCCCGCAAGAGCGCCTCGGCGGATGAAAAGATCAAACAGGCCTCCCTGCACGCGGTCAAGGAAATCCGCGCCCGCGCCGCCGACCTCTCCGTCGCCGCTGCGGAGGATATTCTCTCCACCAGCATCAAGGGCGCGGCGGCCACGAAACTTATCGACGAATCCGTGGACGCCATCAAGACGAAACTGCATTGAAAAATTTAACTGGACTTTTATATCCCATGCGCTAGAGTCAGGTGGAATGACGTTCCGTGAGAGCCCAC
>JALUFY010000151.1 GCA_027051995.1 Hyphomicrobiales bacterium | reverse complement strand
GGACCGGCTCGAGAAGCTGGAGAAGGAGCTGGCCGATCTGGAGCAGAAGGCCGCCGGGCTGACGCAGAAGTGGCAGGCCGAGAAGGGCAAGCTGGAGGAAGAGCGGCAGCTCAAGGAGGAGCTGGAGAAGGCGCGCATCGAGCTGGAGCAGGCGCAGCGCGCGGGCGATCTGGCGAAGGCCGGCGAGCTGGCCTACAGCACCATTCCGCAGCTGGAAAGCAAGATCGCCGAGGCCGAAAAGGCCGAGAAGCAGGCGGGGCAGATGCTGCGCGAGGAAGTGACCGGCAAGGACGTGGCGCAGGTGGTGTCGCGCTGGACGGGCATTCCCGTGGACAAGATGCTGCAGGGCGAGAACGAAAAGCTGCTGCACATGGAAGAGGAGCTGGCCAAGCGCGTCGTCGGCCAGGAAGAGGCGGTCAAGGCCGTCGCCACCGCCGTGCGCCGGGCGCGCGCGGGGCTGAAGGATCCGAACCGGCCCATCGGCTCGTTCCTGTTCCTCGGCCCCACCGGCGTGGGCAAGACGGAGCTGGCCAAGGCGCTGGCGGAATACCTGTTCGATGACGAAAACGCCATGCTGCGCATCGACATGTCGGAGTTCATGGAGAAGCACGCGGTGGCGCGGCTCATCGGCGCGCCTCCGGGCTACGTGGGCTATGAGGAAGGCGGCGTGCTCACCGAGGCGGTGCGCAGGCGGCCCTATCAGGTGATCCTGTTCGACGAGATCGAAAAGGCCCATCCGGATGTCTTCAACATCCTGTTGCAGGTACTCGATGACGGGCGGCTGTCGGACAGCCACGGCCACACCGTGGACTTCCGCAACACCATCATCATCATGACCTCCAACGTGGGCGCGCAGTATCTGGCCGAGCTGGGCGAGGACGAGGACGTGGACAAGGTGCGCGATCAGGTCATGGAGGCCGTGCAGCGCACCTTCCGGCCGGAGTTCCTCAACCGTCTGGACGCCATCATCCTGTTCCACAGGCTGATGAGGAAGCACATGAAGGCCATCGCGCGCATCCAGCTTGGGCGGCTGCAGAAGCTGCTGGCCGGGCGCAAGATCACGCTGGACGTGGACGACCCCGGGCTGCAATGGCGGGCCGAGAAGGGCTACGATCCGGCCTTTGGCGCCCGCCCGCTGAAGCGCGTCATCCAGCGCTGGGTGCAGGATCCGCTGGCCGAGATGCTGCTGGCGGGCAAGGTGAAGGATGGCGAAACCGTCCATATCAGCGCCGGCAAGGATGGCATCACGATCAACGGCGAGACCGTCAAGCCGGACAAGGCCACCGGCATCTGACGCGGTTTTGACAAGCCGTCATGACACAAGGTCCCGGGCGGGCGCGCCCGGGGCCTTTTCGTTTACCCTGTGGAGAAAAAGCACGCTTCCGGGATGAAAAAAATTGATGAAGATCATTCCCCTGGCGGGATTTGCGGATAGACTTGGGCTTGAGATGAAACGATGTCCGGCGCGGATGGCGGACACATGACGGGGAGGAAGCGATGAGCGAATCGAAAATCCGGCAGGATGCGGACGGGGCGGCGCGGGAGATCGCCTCCGGCGCGGCGAAGGCCGCCGCGAACCCGGTAAAGAAGGCGGTGAAGGCGAAAAAGAGCCCCCTGCCTTCGAAAAAGAGGATCGCGGCGCGCAAGGCCGCCGCAATGACGCGGCGGGCTGGCGCGGCGCAAGGCGTCAAGGCGGAGGCCGCGGCGGAGAAGGAGAAACCCGCGAAGGCGGCGAAGAAGCGCATGAGCGCCAGACAGCGAAAGGAACTGGACGCCATAGAGGACGTGGCGCACGCCGACGCGGAGCTGCTGATGAAGGATCTGGCGGGCATGTCGCTGGCCGAATCCATCCGCAGGGCCAGGGAGAAGGGGCTTTATCCCTATGGCACGAAGATGAAGCGCGCGGCCTATGAAAAGCAGAAGGCGGCGCTTCAGGTGGAGCTTCTGAAGCTGCAGAACTGGGTGCAGGAAACCGGCCAGAAGGTGGTCATGCTCTTCGAGGGGCGCGACGCGGCGGGCAAGGGCGGCACCATCAAGCGCTTCATGGAGCATCTCAATCCGCGCGGCGCGCGGGTGGTGGCGCTGAACAAGCCGACGGAGCGCGAAAAGAGCCAGTGGTTCTTCCAGCGCTATATCGAACATCTGCCGGCGGCGGGCGAGATCGTCATGTTCGACCGCTCCTGGTACAACCGCGCCGGGGTGGAGCGGGTCATGGGCTTCTGCACGCCCTATGAATATCTGGAGTTCATGCGCCAGTGCCCCGATCTGGAGCGCATGCTGGTGCGCTCGGGCATCTGGCTGTTCAAATACTGGTTCTCGGTGACCCGCGAGGAGCAGCTCAGGCGCTTCGCCTCGCGCATGACCGACCCGCTGAAGCAATGGAAGCTGTCGCCCGTGGACAGGCAGTCGCTGGACAAGTGGGACGAATATACCGAGGCCAAGGAGGCCATGTTCTTCTATACCGACACGGCGGACGCGCCCTGGACGGTGATCCGCTCCAATGACAAGAAGCGGGCGCGGCTGAACGCCATGCAGCACTTCCTCTCGACGATGCCCTATCCGGGCAAGGATCCGAAGGTGGTGCACGGGCCCGATCCGAAGATCGTCAGTTCGTCGTCCTCGGTGATCGGCCATACGCAGCATCTGCTCGGCGTGTCACTGCATCCGGCGCTGCGCAGGGCTGGGGCGGACTGACCGTGCGGGTGAAATCCTTGGCCTGATCGGGAGCGTTTTTCAGACCGGGCGCATGACCGCATGAAAACAAAGGGAGCCGCCTTGGCTCCCTTTTCTGTTCCGGCTGATTATTTCCTGGCGGGATGCGCCTATTTCCGGGCTACCAGCGCGGTGGCGGGGGCCTGGCGGAGCAGGGCGAGAATGCGCGCCTTGCGCTTCTTGAAGGCGGCAAGGGCCTTGCCCTTCAGGCGGATGCGTTGCGATGTGCGCACATGCAGCGGATTGACGGGCCGGTTGTTCAGCCGCACCTCGAAATGCAGATGCGGGCCGGTGGAGCGGCCGGTGGAGCCGACATAGCCGATGACCTGGCCCTGGCGGACGCGCACGCCCTTGCGGATGCCGCGCGCGATGCGGCTCTGGTGGGCGTAGAGCGTCACGTAGCCATTGTCGTGGCGGATCATGACGGCGCGGCCATAACCGCCGCGCCAGGCGGCGTAGGTGACGACGCCATTGCCGGCGGCGTGAATGGGGGTGCCCCTGGGCGCGCCGAAATCGACGCCGGTGTGCATTTTCGAATAGCCCAGAACGGGATGGCTGCGCATGCCGAAGCCGGAGGTAATGCGCGCGCCCGAGACGGGGGTGCGCATCAGGCCGCGGACGGCGGAGCGGCCCTTTTCGTCATAATAGCCGGTGCGCCCGCCGGGCGTGGTGAAGCGGTAATAGGCGATGCGTTTGCCATGCATGTTCAGGGCGGCGTAGTAGAGCACCTTGCGCCGCTTCGACGAGCCGGACAGCGGCGCGCCATAGAGAATGTCGAAGGTATCGCCCTTGGCTACCTGCCTTTGCAGGTCGATGCTGTAGGAGAAGGCGCGCAGCATCTGGCTGATGATGTAGCCGGGCACATGCTGATCCCTGGCGGCGGCGTAAAGCGAGGAGGAGACCCGCCCGCGGGCGCGGATGTAGGGCGCGGCGGCGGCGCGCGCCCTTGGGCCGCGCTTGTCAGCGGCCCTGGCGGATTTGGCTTTCCTGGCGGCGCTGGCGGATTTCAGCCCATCGGCGCGGGCGGTGAAGTGCCCGTCCTCATCGGATTCGACGACGATTTTCGCGCCCTTGCCGGGCCGGAAGGACAGATAGACGGGATAGATGACCTCGGAGCCGTAGAAATCCTGCTGGCGGTCGAGCGTCAGGCTGATCTTCTGGCCGGCCCGCATCAGGCGGGAGGGATAGACCGGCTCCAGGGCGGCCACGAGGGCGCGCGCGGCGGAGGGGGGAACACCCAGCTCAACGAGCTTGTCCTGAATTTTTTCGCCCTTGCCGAGAACAAAGGAGGTGTCCACCGGCTCCGGCGGCGGGGACTTGGTGATGATTGTCTCGTTCGCGGTTCCTTCCGGGGCCAGAACGAGAGAGGCCTCGAGAACGGCCGGCTGGCTGGCGCTCGTGCTCCAACCGCTGGCGGCGCTCATGCCGGGGGTGGCGAAAGCCGTCATCAGGCGCATCGGCGCCTGGCCGTCACCGGATTCGCGCACGGGCGGCAGGGCGGGCGCGCCAAGCGCGGGCCGCGCCTGCGGGCGGTCGGAGATCGTCTTGCCGATTTCCTCGCTCAGGTCGCTCTTGGCGGTGATGACGGGACGCTGCCAGAGAAGTTCCGGCGAGCGGGCGGCCCCTTGCGGCTGGCCGCTTGGCGCGCCCTTGCCCATGACGCTGAAA
>JALUFY010000150.1 GCA_027051995.1 Hyphomicrobiales bacterium | reverse complement strand
CCGGGCTTTCGCTGATGAAGGAGCTGGAGGCGCTGTCGGCGGCGCTGGACGATCCGCAAAGGCCTACGGCGGCGCTGGTCGGCGGGGCCAAGGTCTCCACCAAAATTCCGGTGCTTGAGAACCTGATGGCGCGCATGGATCAGATCATCGTCGGCGGCGGCATGGCCAACACCTTCCTGCTGGCGCTGGGCCATGACGTGGGCAAGTCGCTGGCCGAGCCGGACTTCGTGGACACCGCGAAGGCCGTCATGGACAAGGCCAAGGAGAACAACTGCGAGATCGTGCTGCCTTCGGACGCCCTGTGCGCCAAGGAGTTCAAGGCTGGCGCGGAGGCGGAGGTCTGCGGCCTGGACGGGGTGCCTTCCGACTCGATGATCCTCGATGTCGGCCCGCAGTCCATCGCCGATCTGAAGCTGCGTTTGCAGGATCTCAAGACGCTGCTGTGGAACGGCCCGCTCGGCGCCTTCGAGATCGAGCCGTTCGACACCGGCACGGTGGAGATCGCGCGCGCGGCGGCGGCCCTGACCAAGGCCGGCAAGCTGGTCACGGTGGCCGGCGGCGGTGACACGGTGGCGGCGCTCAACGCCGCGGGCGTGACCGGCGACTTCACCTATGTGTCCACCGCCGGCGGGGCCTTCCTGGAATGGCTGGAAGGCAAGGAGCTGCCGGGCGTGGCGGCGCTGCGCGAGAGCACGGCGTAAACACCATTGCTCCGCCTTCCGGGTCTGTCCGGAGGGCGGAAGACTTTCGCCGCCGGACTTTCCGGAAAGGCCGCTCCGGCCTTTCATACCGGCAGGGATTTTTTCAGGAGGAATGTGAAACATGGCACTGGTAACACTGCGGCAGCTGCTGGATCACGCGGCGGAGAACGACTACGGTCTTCCGGCGTTCAACATCAACGACATGGAGCAGGGCATCGCCATCATGGAGGCGGCGGCGGAGACGCGCTCGCCGGTGATCCTGCAGGCCTCGCGCGGGGCGCGCGCCTACGCCAACGACATCATGCTGCGCCATATGGTGATCGCGCTGACCGAGATGTATCCGGATATCCCGGTGGTCATGCATCAGGATCACGGCAACAGCGTCAAGACCAACCTCTCGGCCATGCAGAGCGGTTTCACCTCGGTGATGATGGATGGCTCTTTGGAGGAGGACGGCAAGACCCCGGCGTCCTATGACTATAACGTCAATATCACCTCTGAGGTATCAAGGCTGGCGCACATGATCGGCGTCTCCGTGGAGGGCGAGCTGGGCTGCCTGGGCTCGCTGGAAACCGGCAAGGGCGAGGCCGAGGACGGCCACGGCTTCGAGGGCGAGCTGAGCAAGGACAAGCTGCTGACCGACCCGGACGAGGCCGCCGATTTCGTCGCCAAGACGAAGGTGGACGCGCTGGCCGTGGCGGTGGGCACCTCGCACGGGGCCTACAAGTTCACCCGCCCGCCGACCGGCGACATCCTGGCCATCGACCGCATCGCCGAGATTCACGCGAAAATTCCCAACACGCATATCGTCATGCACGGCTCGTCCTCGGTGCCGCAGGAGCTTTTGCAGATCATCAACGAGTTCGGCGGCGACATGCCGGAGACCTACGGCGTGCCGGTGGATGAGCTGGTGCGCTCCATCAAGATGGGCGTGCGCAAGGTGAACATCGACACCGACCTGCGCCTGGCGGCCACCGGCCAGTTCCGCAAGGTGGCCATGACGCAGAAGCAGGAGTTCGACCTGCGCAAGTTCATGAAGCCGGCCATGGAGGCCATGAAGAAGGTGTGCAAGGAGCGCTTCGAGGCCTTCGGTTCGGCCGGGCACGCCGGCGAGATCAAGCCCATTTCGCTCACCGATATGGCGAAGCGCTACGAATCGGGCGAGCTTGATCCGAAGGTGGCCTGAGGCCGCCCGCACGCACCGTATCCAGCGGGCCGGCGGGAGGCGCTTCCGCCGGCCCCTTTTTCTTCTATCCGGAGAACGTCATGAGCAACGACATCATCATCGCCCCTTCCATGCTGAGCTGCGATTTCTCGCGCATCAAGGAGGAAATCGAGGCCATCGAGCGGGCGGGCATGGACTGGGTGCATCTGGACGTCATGGACGGCCATTTCGTGCCCAACATCACCTTCGGCCCGCCGGTCATCGCCGCCATGCGGCCGCACACGAAGAAGGTCTTCGACGTGCATCTGATGATCGAGCCGGCCGACCCCTTCCTTGAGGATTTCGCCAGGGCCGGGGCGGACTACATCACCGTGCATGCCGAGGCCTGCACGCATCTTGACCGCTCGCTTCAGGTGATCCGCGACCTTGGCAAGAAGGCGGGCGTGTCGCTCAATCCGCACACGCCGGAGCAGGTCATCGAATATGTGCTGGACAGGCTCGATCTGGTGCTGGTCATGTCGGTCAATCCCGGCTTCGGCGGGCAGGCCTTCATTCCCGCCGTGGTGGAGAAAATCCGCCGCATCCGCGACATGATAGGCGATCGCGACATCATCATCGAGGTGGACGGCGGCGTCGCGCCGGGCACGGCGGGCATCGTGGCCGAAGCGGGCGCGCGGGCGCTGGTGGCGGGCTCCGCCGTGTTCAAGGGCGGCAACGAAGAGGCCTACCGCGCCAACATCGCCGCCATCCGCGCCGAAGCGGAGGAAGCCATCGCCTGAGGGGGTGTGTGATCCGTCATTCCCGCGCAAAGCGGGAATCCATGCGGCGTATCGGCTAGTCAACGGAGTTTCCGTGAGAACATTTGATACTCCGCGCTTTTTTCCGAACCACCCGGATGATCCGCGATTCGGCATGGGCTCCCGCCTTCGCGGGAGTGACGATGTTGAAATTGTTATAGGACACCACTGCGCCTTCGCGGGAACGACGGGGGGTGTCCGGCTTGTCCCTGTTTCATGGAGGTTTCATGCGGCTGATATTCGATCTGGACGGGACGCTGATCGATTCCGCGCCTGATCTGAACGCGGCGGCCAACCGCATGCTGGCGGAGCTGTTTTCCGCCCCGCCGGTGCCGCTTGAAACCTTCGCTACCTTCATCGGCAACGGCATCCCCGCGCAGGTGGAGCGCACGCTGGCCCATGCCGGGGTGGCGGCGGATGATGAGGTGCGCGAACGCGCCATCGCCGCCTTCAAGCGCTTTTACGGCGCGGCCCCGGCGGAGAAAACCATCGTGTTCGACGGCGTGCGCGAGGCGCTGGCCGGGTTGAAGGAGGCGGGCGCGCGCATGGCCGTTTGCACCAACAAATCGGAGGATCTCGCCTGGCTGGCGCTTGAGGGGCTGGGGCTGGCCGGGTTCTTCGGCGCGCTGGTGGGCGGCGAGACGCTGGCGGTGAAAAAGCCCGATCCGGCCCCCCTGCGTGAATGCGCCCGGCGGCTGGGGGAAGACGCAGGGCCGGTGTTCTACGTGGGCGATTCGGAAACCGACGAGGAAGCGGCACACGCGGCGGGCTATCCGCTGCTGCTCTATACGCAAGGCTACCGCAGGAAGCCCGTGGAGGATTTCGCCGCAGCGGGCGTCTTTTCGCATTTCGGCGAGCTGCCGGGGCTGATCGGGAAGCTGGCGTAAACCTTTTCTCCCGTCATTGCCGGGCTTGTCCCGGCAATCCAGGGCGGCAGGCGCATGAGCGGGTTGCCCTGGATACCCGGGACAAGCCCGGGCATGACGTCTGAGGAATACCACCATCAGAGGACAAAAAATGGCGCTGAGAGCAATCATTTTCGACGTGGACGGGACGCTGGCGGAGACGGAGGAGGCGCACCGGGCTGCCTTCAACGACACCTTCGCCGAATGGGGCCTGCCGTGGGTGTGGGACAGGGCGCTCTATGGCGAACTTCTGAAGGTGACCGGCGGCAGGGAGCGCCTGCGCCATTTCATCGAGACATACGCGCCGGAGAAGGGCGCGGAGATGCTCGCCCGCATTCCGGAGCTGCACGCGCGCAAGACGGAGCGCTACGGGGAGCTCATCGCCTCGGGCTCGGTGCCGTTGCGCCCCGGGGTGGCGCGGCTGATCGACGAGGCGCGCTTCGACGGGCTTAGAGTGGGCGTGGCCACCACCACCTCGTCGCCCAACGTGGAGGCGCTGACGCAGGCGGCGCTGGGCCGGCCGGCAGGGGATGTGTTCGACGCCCTGGCCTGCGGCGAGGAGGTGGAGAAGAAGAAGCCCGCGCCGGATCTCTACAAGCTGGCGCTTGAGAAGCTGGACGCCTATCCGGCGGAGGCCGTGGCCATCGAGGATTCCGCCAACGGCCTGAAATCGGCCCTCGCGGCGGGCATCCAGACGGTCATCACCCCTTCGGCCTACACCGCCGGGGAGGACTTCTCCAATGCCCTGGCCGTCGTCTCCCACCTCGGGGAACCCGATCTGCCCTATGAACACACGGCGGGCTTCGGCTTCTCCGCCGGCATGGTC
>JALUFY010000149.1 GCA_027051995.1 Hyphomicrobiales bacterium | reverse complement strand
CCACAAGGCCATATGCGCCCTGGCCCTGAAGGCTGGCCTGCCGCATATTCAGGACGCGCTGATGCTGAAATGGCCCAATGATCTGCTGCTCGATGACAGGAAGCTGGGCGGCGTGCTGCTGGAGAGCGAACCGGCGGGCGGGGGCAAAACGGCGGTGATCGCCGGTTTCGGCATGAACCTTGCGCACGCCCCGCAAGGGCCTGGCCTGCGCTGGCCCGCCGCGTGTCTGGCCCGATACGAGCTGAAGGTGGAGCCGGAAGAGGTCATCGGCCCGCTGAATGACAGCTTCATGCGCTGGCGCGATGTCTGGAGGCGCTCCGGCTTCGCGCCGGTGCGCAAAGCCTGGGAAAAGCGCGCCTGGGGGCTGGGGCGGATGATCGCCTTCAATACCGGGCGGGGGCGCATCGAAGGGCTCTTCCGGGGCCTGGGCGAGGATGGCGCCTTGCTGCTCGAGACGAAAAACGGAACCGAAAGTTTCCACGCAGGTGACGTGGAGCATGTGCAACTGGCCGAAGGGGGCGAAGGATCATGAGCGGGAACAACAGGGATTTCGTATTGCTGCCGCTGGGCGGCGTTGGCGAAATCGGCATGAACCTCTATCTCTACGGCTGGGGCCGTGGCGATGAGCGCCAGTGGATCATGGTGGATTGCGGCGTCATGTTCGGCGATGACCGCACGCCGGGCGTCGAGGTGATCCTGCCGGACATTTCCTTCATCGAGGCGCGCAAGGACAAGCTGCTGGGCATCGTCATCACCCATGCCCATGAGGATCACATCGGCGCGCTGCCGCATCTGGCGCACCGGCTGGACGCGCCGGTTTTCGCGACGAAATTCGCCGCCATCCTCATCCGCCACAAGCTGGCCGAGGCCGCATGGGAGGATGACGTGGAGCTCAACATCGTCACCCCGGGCAGGCCCTTCGTGCTGGGCGAAATAGACATCGAATACATCCCCGTCACCCATTCATTGCCCGAACCCAATTCCCTGCTGCTGCGCACGCCCGTGGGCAACGTGGTGCATACCGGCGACTGGAAAATCGACGAGACGCCGAGCATTCCGCCGCAATTCTCCTTCGAGCGCCTGCGCGAGATTGGCGACGAGGGCGTCGAGGCGCTCGTCTGCGATTCCACCAACGCCCACCGGGAGGGAGAATCGCTCTCCGAGCAGGATGTGGAAAAATCCCTGGAGCGGCTCATCGGCGAGGCCCGGGGAAGGGTGGCGGTGACCACCTTCTCCTCCCACGTGGGGCGCATCAAGGCGGTTTCCGAGGCGGCCCGCAAGACGGGGCGCGAGGTCATCGTGGCGGGCTATTCCATGCGCCGGGTCATCGAGGCGGCGCGCGAATGCGGCTATCTGGACAGCTCGCATACCTTCCTTGAGGAAGACGCCTACGGTTATCTGCCGCGCGACAAGACCGTGCTTTTGTGCACCGGCAGCCAGGGCGAGGCGCGCGCCGCGCTCTCACGAGTGGCCGATGGCGAGCATCCGTGCATCACGCTGGAGGAGGGCGATCTGGTCATCTTCTCCTCCTTTACCATTCCGGGCAACGAAAAGGCGGTCAATCACATCATCAACCGGCTGGCCGCGCGCGGCATCGACATCATCAGGAACACGCCGGAAACCCGCGTGCATACCTCCGGCCATCCGCCGCGCGGCGATCTGAAACGCTATTACGAGCTGGTGCGGCCAAGGCGCCTCATCCCCATGCATGGCGAGATGTATCACATGCTCGAGCATGTGGAGTTCGCCCGCGCGCAGGGGATAACCGAAACGGCGCTGCTGGAGGACGGCAAGATGCTGCGCATCGCGCCGGGACCGGCGAAAGTCATTGGCGAGGCCCCTTCGGGACGGCTGCATGTGGATGGCAAGCTCATCGTGCCGGCCGAAAACGGGCCGGTGCGGGCGCGCCGCAAGCTTTCCTTCGTCGGCGTCATCGTGGTGTCCGTGGCGCTGGACGCGAAAGGCGGCGTGCGCGGCCCGGCCCAGCTGGTGGCCGATGGCCTGCCGGAATACGCCGCCGACGGCGAGGTGATGGAGGACATCCTGCTGGACGCCGCCGACGACGCCATGGATTCGCTGAGCCGGGCGCGCAGGCGCAATGACGAGGCGGTCATCGAGGCCCTGCGCCGAGCCCTGCGCCGCGCAGCCATGCTCGAATGGGGCAAGAAACCCGTGGTGCACGTCCTCGTCCAGCGGGTTTGACCGCCTGCCGCTTCCGGCATGAGGGAAAAGGCTATTCCTCCCGGCTGCGGGCGGCGTATTCCTGCCAGGCGTCCTCGGTGGCGTCGGCGGCGTCCTGCACCTCGATGTAGAGGCGGCGGATATCCGGGTATTTCTCGCGGATGGCGTCTTCCAGATCATTGATGGCGGTTTCGATCTCTCCGCCGGAGAGATTGTCGTGCACGTCCAGCGACAGCGCCAGCAGGATGTCCGTGGGCCCCATGTGCATCGTGCGCAGCTCGTTGATGCTCTGCACGGCGGGCGAGGCCAGGGCCAGCTTCTCGATGCCGGCGATGACCTCCGGATCGGCCGTTTCGCCGATGATCAGCCCCTTTGTCTCGCGCGTCAGGAAGACGGCCACGGCGGCCAGCAGCGCGCCGATGGCCAGCGAGGCCACCCCGTCCATGCGCGGCATATCGAGAAAATGCGCCGCCAGCAGCCCGGCCAGGGCGATAAACAGCCCGGCCATGGCCGCCATGTCCTCGAACAGCACGACGAAGACGGCCGGATCCTTGCACGCGCGCGCCGCCGCCCAGAAGGAGCGGCCCTTGCGCATCTCGCCGAAGGCGCGGAAGGCGACAAGAAACGAGCCGCCCTCGAAGATCATGGAGAAGCCCAGCACGACATAGTTCACCCAGGGCGCTTCCACGGGCCGGGGATGGATGATCTTGTGCACACCTTCATAAAGTGAAACGCCCGCGCCGATGGAGAAGATCAAAAGCGCCACGACGAAGGCCCAGAAATAGATCTCGCGGCCATAGCCGAAGGGATGCATCCTGTCCGCCGGGCGCACGGAGCGGCGCAGGCCATGCAGAAGAAGCACCTGATTGCCGGTATCGACCAGCGAGTGAATGGCCTCCGAGAGCATGGCGGAAGAGCCGGTATAGAGGGAGGCCGCGAATTTGGTGAGCGTGATCATGCCGTTGCCCGCGAGGGCTGCGAAGATGACCTTTTTCGAGCCGCTGGCCATGAGATGACTGATCCGTGATTTGCCCCGGTGACGATTTTGGCGACTATAGAGGCAAGAGATGCACAACGGCAATTCAATGGAGATGGCATGATGAAAAAATCCGCGATCGCGCTCATGGCGCTCATGGCGCTGATGGCCGGGGCCACGGCGGCGCTGGCCGGAGAGGCCGATGTGGTGGCCGCGCAAGCCCATGCGGCGGGTGATGGCGCATGGAACTTCGATGTCTCGGTGCGCCATGCCGACAGCGGCTGGGATCATTACGCCGACAATTACGAGGTGCTGACGCTGGACGGCAAGCTGCTGGGCCGGCGCGTGCTGCTTCATCCGCACGAAACAGAACAGCCGTTCACCCGTTCGCTCTATGGCGTGAAAATCCCCGCCAGCGTGAAAAAGGTGCGCATCCGCGCTCATGACAAGGTGCATGGCTATGGCGGCAGGGAGCTGGTGATCGAATTGAAATAGGCCAACCCCGCGCCGCTTTTCGGCGGCCCCCCGTTATTCATTGGAAAACCGCGAAATTCCGCCTTTTTGCCGCTTGCGAAAATTGCTCCGCTGGCGTGAATTTGCTAATGTCTCAAGACACGCGGGCGGATGATTCTCCATGAGCCCGCGGGGGGCGGCGCGCCATGGGGCTTGCGCCGGACATGCATTCGGAAAGTCTGAAATCCATTGAGCGAACACAGCAACACGGCCCCCGGAGGGGCGGGCGGGGATAACATCCGCCCCATCGCCATCGAAGAGGAGATGCGCCGCTCGTATCTCGATTACGCCATGAGCGTGATCGTTTCGCGCGCCCTGCCGGACGTGCGCGACGGCCTGAAGCCCGTCCACAGGCGCATCCTCTATTCGATGCATGAAAACGGCTATGTGTGGAACAAGCCCTACCGCAAGTCGGCCCGCGTGGTGGGCGACGTCATGGGTAAATACCACCCGCATGGCGATCAGGCCATCTATGACGCGCTGGTGCGCATGGCGCAGGATTTCTCCCTGCGCCTGCCGCTGCTCGACGGGCAGGGCAACTTCGGCTCGGTGGACGGCGACCCGCCCGCCGCCATGCGCTACACGGAAGTGCGGCTGGCCAGAACTGCGCAATACATGCTGGAGGACATCGGCAAGGAGACGGTGGACTTCCAGGACAACTATGACGGCTCCGAATCGGAGCCCGTGGTGCTGCCGGCGCGCTTTCCCAATCTGCTGGTCAACGGCGCGGGC
>JALUFY010000148.1 GCA_027051995.1 Hyphomicrobiales bacterium | reverse complement strand
CTGTCCGCCCGTCTGGCCGCCTTGTGGGCCTCCAGATGCGGGGCGATATCATCCCGCCAGGCTTGCAGAACACGGGCCTGAAAAGCACTGGCGCTGGCGGCGAAAATGGCGTCGAAGGCATTGTCTCGCGGCAGCGGCGGCAGGACGGCGCGGCGCGGATCAACGCCAAGGGCGGCCAGACGGGCGGACAGCGGCGGGTGGCTGTCGTCTGCCTCTTCCCGCGCGGCCAGGGCGCGGGAAAGCCAGATGTTCATCTCTCCGGCCAGTGTCTCGTCATGCATGGCCTGACGCATAAGCGCGAAAATGTCCGGCACGTCCGCCGCGCCGGAGGAGACGGCCCGGTGGGCCTGTTCCATGACTTTCGCGTGAAAGACCTCGCGGGCGGAGACGGCCAGGAGGGCGCTCGCGGCCATGCCGTTTCCGGCGATCAGAGCGGACGCCGCGTCGGCCTCAAACTCCTGACGGCGCGAAAAGGCCGCGCCCATTTTCAGCAACCTTGGCGCATACCATGCGTAGAATCTGGCGATCATATTGGCCACCCAGCCGTCTCCGGCGGCGGCATGCATGGCCTCGCCGTGGGCCATGGCGCGCCAGACGTATATGGAAGCACGCGAGTGATTGCGCGAGATATGGCCCATTTCGTGGGCCAGAACGGCGCGCAGCTCACCGGCGTCCAGAGCCAGCATGAGCGGCAGGCCGATGGTGATGCGCGCCTCGCGGCGCTTGAAAAGGCCGTTTTGCAGCAGGGCCGAGGCGTTGTATTCGGCGCTGATGCGCAGCGAGGTGATGGCCGGAGCGTTCAGGCGTCTGGCCGTGTCATCCACCATCTCCCACAGCAGGGGCGCGTCCCGCCGGGAAAGTTCGACATGCGGCTCTTCTCCGGGACGCGCCTTGAGCACGCCCCACAGCAGGGCCAGGCCGGCGATGACCATCGGCAGGCCGATCTTGAAGCCGATGACCACGCCCTGATGGGTGGTCACGGCATGCCAGAGCAGCCAGCCGCCGCCGCCCAGCAGCAGCGCCACGAGGCCATACAGAAAAACGGGCCCCAGCAGGGCGAAGGCCAGCAGCTTCCATTCCGCCGCTCCGCTGGCGCGCGCGGCTGTTTGTCTATTGCGTGAATCCGCACCGGACATGCATCAAACTCCCCGGAAATACTCTCCTTGGGGGAGCATTCTAGAGAGGGCCGATTACCAGCGCTTGAAGGAACGTGGTCAACAAGGGCTTAAAGCGCTGCCGCATCTCCGCCGGCAAGGAAGGGGCGGCCCGCGGCCCGGCGCATCTGGCGGCGGAAATGGGCCGGAACGCGCAATGGCCAGATGCGCAGGGAAAGGCTGGTGTCGGGCATCTCCGGCAGGGCGGCGCGGGCGGCCTGCTCAAAGTCTTTCAGGCGCGCCCGCACGCCGCGCGGCGGCCAGAAAAAGCCGGGGGAAGCCTCCAGCAGGATTTCATGATGCCGCCACACGGGAAGGCGGTCGCAGGGGCGGGCGGCGAGCCAGCCCAGCGTGACCTTTCCGGCATATGGCGCAAGGGCGTCACGGATGGCCCGTTCGGCGGATGCGGGCAGCTCCGGGGGCTTGAGCACGACGGGATCTCGCAGGGCCTCGCGCTCGGCCAGGGCGGCGGTGTGAAGGGCGCGCAGATTGTTCAACTCGGCGCGCAGGGCCGGGCAGTCATAACGCCGGCCGGCCCCTGCCAGCCAGGTCTCGACGCGGGCCACGGCGCGAGCCATGAGCATGGGGCGGCCGGCGGCGGCGGCGAGCAGATCGTGCACGCCCTCTCCCCTGCCCTTGCGCAGGCGCACAAGGCCCCGGATATAGATGGCGAGGGGGTGCGGCTCGGCCCTTGACAAAAGCGGCAGTATGGCGGTCAGGGCGGCGTCGGGTTTGCCAAAACTCAGGTAATGGCGGGCCAGCAAAAGCTTTTCGCGGGTATTCAGAAGGCCGCAATCGGCGCGCGCCTGAAGCGCCGCGATCTCCTCACGCAAACCTTTCTGTTCCCCGACGGCAAGGCGTTCAAGGCGTTCAACCGCCTGCCCGCCGATATCCGGCTCAAGCACCCGACCAACCCCGGCACTTACAGACACACAATGTTACGGGGCCATTAAAGCACCTTGGCGGCGCGGCGTGAAGGCGATGGTGAATGAAAGGTTAACAGGAGCGGTCAAAAACATGTTACCGGCGGCTCACCTGCGGCGGCGGCGGCGTCTGCGGGGAGCGGCGTCATCCGCGCCATGGTCATGGCCATGGGCGCAGACATGCCCGGCGGCGTTCTGCGTCAGCGGCCCGGCCCTGGCGATGATGCCGTCAATCGTGGGGCGCGGGCCCTTTTCGTATCCGCTCAGCGCCTCGTGCATGGCGCGCACGTGATCGAAGGAATTGCCGCAGCAGCCGCCGATGATCTTCGCTCCGGCGTCGAGCGCCAGGCGGGCGTAGGTTCCGGCCAGTTCCACGGTGCCGGAATAATGGATTTCGCCATCGATGAACTCCGGCACGCCGGCGTTGGCCTTGGCGACGACGACCGCCTCCGGGGCGGCTTCGGTCATCTCCAGCACGGCGGCCAGCAGATCGGGCGAGCCGGTGCCGCAGTTGGAGCCGAAGGCGTCCAGTCCAAGCTCACCGGCCAGGGCGGCGAAGCGGGCGGGAGTGACGCCCATCATGGTGCGCCCGGCGGTATCGAAGCTCATGGTGGCGACAACGGGCAGACCGGGGGCGGCCTTTTTTGCCGCCGTCACGGCGGCGCGCACCTCTTCTTCCGCCGACATGGTCTCGATCCAGACGACATCCACGCCGCCTTCGGCCAGGGCGGCGATCTGCTCGGAAAAGGCCTCGACGCCTTCTTCCATGGTCATGGTTCCGGCCGGTTCGAAGATTTCGCCCGTGGGGCCGACGGAGCCCGCGATGATGACCGGACGATCCGCCTTCTCCGCCACCTCGCCCGCCAGACGGGCGGCCTTTTCATTCAGCTCGGCCGTGCGGCCGGAGGCCTTGTGCAGCTTCAGGCGGTGGCGGTTGCAGCCGAAGGTGTTGGTGAGAATGATATCGGAGCCCGCGTCCACGAAGCCCTGATGCAGGGCGCGGATGTTTTCCGGCCTGTCCACCGTCCAGAACTCCGGCGGCTCGCCGGACTCCAGCCCCATGGCGAAGAGGTTGGTGCCGGTCGCGCCATCGGCAAGCAGCCAGCCGCGGGCGGAAAGGAGGGATTTGAAAGACGTTCTGGACATGCGGGCGGCTCCACGAAAAGCGCTTCACTGGGATTGCGCCGCCTTATCTCACATCCGCGCGGAGATATAAAGATATATTTATGTGACACCCCTTCCCCTGCCGCCCTTTGACTGGAGCGAAAACTGGCCCTACCATTGGGGCCAATAATGCGGAGGGTGCGGGCGCGTCCTAGCGTCATTTTACGAGCAAAGAGGGTCTTCATGCGCGATTGGCTGGTTCACATCCGCAAGGACAGCTATCTTTCGCTTCAGGCGCAAATCCGCGAGGCGCTGGTTTCGGCCATCCTCGACGGGGCCCTTGACCGCAAGGAACCCATTCCCTCCACCCGCAAAATGGCCAAGCTGCTGGGCGTGTCGCGCAACACCGTCGTGCTGGCCTATCAGAGCCTGCTGGACGACGGCTATCTGGACGCGCGGGAGCGCTCGGGTTATTTCGTCTCCGAAAAGGCCTTCACGGCGCGCGCCAGACGGCCGGGCGGCGGCGGCGGCCCCGCCCCGGCCTGCGCCATCGACTGGGAAAAGCGCTTCCGCACGCGCCCGGGCAAGCGCGAGATCAGCTACAAGCCGGTTGACTGGGCCGATTACCGCTATCCCTTCATCTACGGTCAGGTGGACGAAAACCTCTTTCCGCTGGCCGAATGGCGCGAATGCGCCCGGCAGGCGCTGGGCAGGCGCTTTCTCTCCAACTGGATCGCCGACGCGCCGGAGCTGGACGATCCGCTGCTGGTGGAGCAGATCCGCCGCCGCATCCTGCCCAGGCGCGGCATCATGGCGCGCGACAACCAGATCCTCGTGACGCTGGGGGCGCAGCACGGGCTTTCCATGCTGGCGCAACTGCTGGCGGACGAAAGCACGACGGTGGGCATGGAAGAGCCCGGATACGCCGACGCGCGCAACATCTTCGCCATGCGGGCGGGCGCGATGCGCTATCTGCCGATGGAGGAAGACGGCGTTTCGCTGGACGGCATCGGGGCATGTGATCTCGTCTATGTGACGCCCTCGCACCAGGCGCCGACGACCATCACCATGTCGCTGGAAAAGCGCATGGCGCTGCTCGAGGCGGCCTGCGATCATGATTTCATTATCATCGAGGACGATTTCGAGTTCGAGGCCAATTACGTCAACGAGCCGTGCCCGTCGCTGAAATCGCTGGATGACGAGGGCCGGGTCGTCTATGCCGGATCATTG
>JALUFY010000147.1 GCA_027051995.1 Hyphomicrobiales bacterium | reverse complement strand
AGCCGCGCCCACCCGCCGGGAGGGCGAATCGGGCCGGATCAGACCGGGAAAGCGCGCCTCAATGGCCGCGTTGCGCCGCCGCAGGGCGTCATACTCCGCATCGGAGATGATGGGCGCGTCCTCGACATAATAATGCCGGTCGTATTCGGCGATTTCCCTGGCCAGCCGCGCCAGCTCCTCCTTCGCCTCCTCGCGGCTCAGCTCCTCCACCGGCTTGCGCCGCAACGCATCCTTGTCCAGCACGCCCATGTTCAGGCTTTCCCTTCATTCAGAAGCCGCCGCGCCTGGGCGCGCGCTTCATCCGTCACCTCGTGCGCGGAGAGCATCCGCGCGATTTCCTCTATGCGCGCCTGCCCGGCGAGAGTCCGCACCCGGGTGCGTGTCCCGGCCTCGTCCGACGCCTTGGCGATGCGGTGGTGATGGGCCGCCCGCGCCGCCACCTGCGGCGAATGGGTCACCGCCAGCACCTGCAAACCGCCCCCGGCCAGCCGCTCCAGCCGCTCGCCGACAGCCGCCGCCACCGCCCCGCCCACGCCGGTGTCGATCTCGTCGAACACCAGCACCGGGGCCGATCCGCGCTCGGCCAGCGCCACCTTGAGGGCCAGCATGAAGCGGCTCAGCTCGCCGCCGGACGCCACCTTCGCCAGGGGAGCTTCCGCGCTGCCCGGATTGGTGGCGGCGAAAAACTCCACCCTGTCCATGCCCGCCGGCCCGGCCAGCGCCTCATCGCTTTCGATATGGGTCGCGAAACGCGCCTTCTCCAGCTTCAGCGGCGCAAGCTCCGCCATCACCCGCGCATCCAGCGATTCGGCCGCCTTCCGGCGCGCTTCCGACAGCGCCTTGGCCGCCTCCAGATAGGCCGCCCGCGCCGCCTGCTCATCGCGCTCCAGCTGGCGCAGATGCGCCCCGCCGCCCTCAATCGCATCGAGCTTCTCCCGCAGCGAGCGGGCCAGCCCTGGCAGCTCGTCCACCGTGGTCTTGTGCTTGCGCGCCGCCGCCCTGAGGGCGAACAGGCGCTCCTCCGTCCGTTCCAGTTCGCGCGCGTCGAATTCGAACCGGCCTTCGGCCTCGTCGAGAATGCGCTCGGCCTCGGCCATCTCGACGAGCACCCGGTCGAAGGCCTCGCAGACGTCATCCAGCAATCCGCCCGCCGCGCCGCGCTGGCGCTCCAGCCCGCGCAGGGCTCCGTTGAGCCGCCCCGCCATGGAGCCGTCCGCCGAAAGCGCCGTCCGCATGGCCGCCAGCGCCCCGGCGAATTTCTCCGCGTGCATCATCACCTGACGGCGTTCGGCCAGTTGCTCCTCCTCGCCTTCTTCCGGCGCGAGCTCCTCAAGCTCGCCGCAGACATGCTCCAGCCATTCGCGCTCGCGCTCCGCCTCGGCCAGCTCCGCCCGCGCCGCCTCCAGGGCCGCCCGCGCGGCGCGCCAGGCCTCCCACAGCCGGGCCACCTCGCCAAGCCGGGCCTCCAGCCCGCCGAAGGCGTCCAGCAGCGCGCCATGCCGCGAGGCATCCATCAGCGCCCGCACGTCATGCTGGCCGTGGATTTCCACCAGCATGTCCCCCACACGCTTCAGCAGCCCCACCGGCGCGGGCTGGGCGTTGATGAAGGCCCTGGCCGCCCCGGCGCGCTTCTGCACCCGGCGCAGCAGCAGTTCTCCGGGCTCGGGCGAATCGACGCCATGCTCCGCCAATAGCGAAAAGACCGGATGATCCACGGGCAGCTCGAACATGGCGCTGACCATGCCCTGCTCCGCCCCGGCGCGCACCAGCGCGGCGTCCCCGCGCCCGCCCAGCGCCAGCCCGAGGGCGTCCAGCAGGATGGATTTGCCCGCGCCGGTCTCGCCGGTGAACACCGTCAGCCCCTCTTCGAGCGTCAGGTCGAGCCGCTCGATGAGAACGATGCCGCGTATGGAAAGCGCCGTCAGCATGGATGTGCTTATACGAAAAACGAAAGCGGAACGGTAGGCTCAGGATTCATAAATGGCGTGGATGTCAGCGGCATTTTCGCAAAATGGCGCCGCGCGTTTCTTTCGCGGCCAATACCAGGTGGTATTGGCAAGAAGGAAAAGCCGGTGATATGCGGCGAAAACGCCGCCCGAAGGAGCTGGCGCCGCGCCATTTATGAATCCTGAGCCTGGCCGCCGCCAGTTTTTTTCATCCACTCGCCAGCCCTGTAATTTTGACAATCCGGCCGCGATATGCAGATATATGAATGTTTGTAATCAGGACACCACAGAGGGAATTCCATGAAAAAGACAACCATCGCTTTCGCCTCCATGGCTCTGGCCGCCGCCTTCATGACCACCGGCGCGCTGGCCGCTTCGCCCTGGGGCAAGTGGAAGCGCCCCAACGGCTCCATCGCCAAGGTCTGGGCCTGCGGCGGCGGCATGTGCGGCAAGGTCGTCGCCGGCAAGGGCAAGGGCACCGTCATGTTCAACGGCATCAAGAAAAAGGGCGGCGTCTGGAAAGGCAACATGAAGCACCCCTCCATGCCCTCCTTCATGACCTTCAACGGCACCGTCAAGCTGATGGGCAACAAGATGAAGGTGCAAGGCTGCGCCGTCGGCAACTCCATGTGCGACGCCGAAACCTGGACCCGCGCGAAGTAGCCCCGCGCATCACGGACATCAAAAAACCGGACGCCCGGCGGCGCCCGGTTTTTTTGTGGTTGCGGCCAGCTCTCCGAGAACCACGGGATTCGTCATCTCCTTGATAAGCGCACTGTTGCCCAGAAAAATCACTCCAGCAGGAAGCGGGCTTTCCTGTTTCGGGTTTGTTTATAACCATTTGATATAATTAAATAATCGTCATTGCCGGGCTTGTCCCGGCAATCCAGGGCCAAGTGCGCATGCAGTGATGTGAGACACCTGCTGCGGCCAATAACGAGGCTGGTGTCGTAATTGTCCCTTCTTTCGTATCTTTCGTCACTCCGCCGCAAGGAGCGCCGCAGATATCACCATGACCGGCGGCGCAACCCGCCCTGGATGCCCGGCACGGGGGCCGGGCATGACGGAACATATTGATTTTCCTGTAACAATTATCGTTTCTGGAGGGGTTTCGCCAGCCGCTCACTTGAAAGAAAGAACGAAAGGCGTGCGACACTCATGCCGGAATCACATTGTTTCCCGGACACCGCGCCCACGGCGGCCTTACAACAAATTCCGGAAGGCCCGGGAGATCCACGAGCCCTTGTCCTCCGACGGGCTCAGGCCCTGACCGGTGAGCAGGTTGTAGGCGTCCTTGTACCACTGCGATTTCGGATAATTGTATCCCAGCACCGCCGCCGCCGTCTGCGCCTCGGAGCGCACGCCGAGCGCCAGATAGGCTTCCGTCAGCCGGTAAAGAGCTTCCGGCGTCTGGGTGGAGGTCTGGTAGTCCTTCACCACCGTCTTGAAGCGGTTGATGGCCGCCAGATAGTTCTTGCGCTCCAGATAGTAGCGCCCCACTTCCATTTCCTTTCCCGCCAGATGATCGCGCGCCAGCACCGCCTTGCGCCTGGCGTCGCGCGCATAGGGCGTATCGGGATAGCGCCGCGCCACCTCCTCCAGCGCCGCCAGCGCCTTGCGCGCCGAAGTCGGATCGCGCTTGACGTCATTGATGCGCTCGTAATCGGAAAGAGCGATCAGATAATAGGCGTAAGGCGCGTCCTTGTGCCCCGGATGCAGGGTGATGAAGCGCTTCGCCGCCGCGATGGCCTCGTCATACTTGTTGCGCTGATACTGGGCGTAGGCCTGCATGAGAATGGCCTTGGTCGCCCAGCGGGAATAGGGATGCTGGCGCTCCACCTCGGAGAATTTCTTCACCGCCGTGCGGTATTCGCGCTCGCGCAGCGCCTTCAGCCCGGCGTTGTAGAGTTCGGCGATGGGCTTTGTGTCGTCCACCTTCTCCATGCCCGGAGAAACCGCGTCCGTGGAAGAGCCTGTCAGATAGTCCGATATGCTCGGCATGCCGCCGGAACACCCCGCAAGCAGCCCGGCCGCCACCAGCAGCCCCGCCAGCCGTCCCGGCCCGTGGATCATCGCGGCTTTCCTGTTCTTGCGCATTCCCGCTCCTGCTCTGCCCCCGGGCCTTGTCCGGCCCGCGCCATGAAACCCTGACCGCTTTTAGTCATTCACGCGCGCCCGCGCCAGCCCCCGGCGGATTTTCCGCGCCCGGCGCACCGGTTAGAAAGAAAAAACCCGGCGGAAATATGTTCCCGCCGGGTGTGACTGCCATGAGAAATCTTCAAGGCCCCGCTAGTTCTGCTGGCGGCGCAGGAAGGCGGGGATGGCGTAATCGTCATCCGCATCTGGCGCGGCGGGGGGCTCCAGATGATGCACGTTCTCCGCCGGAGCGGGGGCGGGAGACGCGGCGGGAGCCTGCGCCGGTTCCGCCGCCGCCGGAGCGGGGCGCGCCTCACGGGGCGCGATATGGGGCTCTTCCGCCGTCTG
>JALUFY010000146.1 GCA_027051995.1 Hyphomicrobiales bacterium | reverse complement strand
GGGCGTCGGTGATGCGGCGGAAGGTGACGCGGCGGTTGCGCGGCTCCACGGTTCTGCGCAGGATGCGCGGGAAGGCCTCGCCATAGCCTTTCGCGATGAGGTTTCGCGCCGGGATGCCGTATTTTTTCACCAGGGCTTCACGCACGGCCCGGGCGCGGGCCTGAGACAGGCGCAGGTTGTAGCGGGCGCGGCCAGCCTTGTCGGTGTGGCCCTCGATGAGGAAGATTTCGCGCGGGTTGCGCTTCAGCAGCATGCGCAGGGCGGCGGCGATGTCATCAAGTTTCCTGCCTTCCGCCGGGGTGATGCGCGCCGAGGCGGAGGGGAAATGGATGGTGTCCACGTCGATGGCCGGCAGGCGGCGGCGGATGCGCGCGTCGCCAAGGATTTTTTCCAGGCTGAATGTCTGCCCCTGAACGCGCGCCGGTCGGCTCAGGGCCCGGGCCAGCTTTTGCGCCGGGCTGGCGGGGCCGGCGGCGGCGGGCGAAACAATCAGGCCAAGCGCGAGGCCCAAGGCAAGCATTCCGGTGATCTTCATGGCGAACCTCCCTGTTTTGCATCCGCCATGATACACCCCGCGAGAGGATATGTTCAATGCCCTTTTCTGTCACATATCTTGATATTTATTTATCCATTCACAGGTTTTCCTTGGGAATACATGAAAACAATTCATGACAGAATGTCATTTCCTCCTCCCTTGACCCTGCGGCGCGAAGGCGGCAAGGCGGGGCGAATGTCATGAATTTACACCATTGAAAGGGTTGTCATGGTTATTTGCCGTAACGGCTGGCGAGATTTTTTCTGATGAGGTGAAAGATATGGTTCGGAAGGATTCGTTGCTGAACAAATTATTGAATATTATTCCGACGTTTGGCCGCCCGGATGAAGAGCTTCAGCCGACTGAAGATGCAGTGATGCATTACCGCGAGCTGGCGGCTCGCGACCGCGCGGCGCATCTCGGCGGTCTGGCTGCGTTGCTGAACAATCTGTCGAACCGGCTTTACGCGCTTGGCCGTCTTGATGAGGCGCTCAAGGCGACGGAAGAGGCGGTAACGTATTACCGCGAGCTGGCGGACCGGAACCGCGCGGCTTATCTTGATAAGCTGGCCATATCGCTGAACAATCTGTCGAACAGGTTCTCTGCGCTTGGCCGTCTTGATGAGGCGCTGAAGGCGACGGAAGAGGCGGTGACGTATCGCCGCGAACTAGTGGCCCAAAACCGCGTGGCCTATCTTGGCGATCTGGCCGGGTCGCTGAAGAATCTGTCGAGCGATCTCTCCGCGCTTGGCCGTCTTGATGAGGCGCTCAAGGCGGCAGAAGAGGCGATGACGTATCGCCGCGAACTAGTGGCCCAAAACCGCGCGGCCCATCTTGGCGATCTGGCCGCGTCGCTGAACAATCTGACGAGTGATCTTTCCGCGCTTGGCCGTCATGAGGAGGCGCTCAAAGCGGTGGAGGAGGCGGTAAGATATTTCCGCGAGCTTGTGGGCCGGAACCGCTTGGCCCATCTTGGCGATCTGGCCGCGTCACTGAACAACCTGTCGGGAAAACTATCCATGTTTGGCCGTCACGGGGAGGCGCTGAAGGCGGCGAAAGAGGCGGTGACATATCGCCGCGAACTTGTGTCCCAGAACCGCGCGGCCCATCTTGGCGGTCTGGCCGCGTCACTGAACAATCTGTCGGGAGTGCTATCCGCGCTTGGCCGTCATGACGAGGCGCTGAAGGCGATGGAAGAGGCGGTGATGCATTACCGCGAGCTTGTGGGCCGGAACCGCGCGGCCCATCTTGGCGATCTGGCCGCGTCGCTGAACAATCTGTCGGGAGAACTCTCCGCGCTTGGCCGCCATGAGGAGGCGCTCGAGACGGCGGAAGAGGCGATGACGTATCGCCGCGAACTTGTGTCCCAGAACCGCGCGGCCCATCTTGGTGATCTTGCCAGGTCGCTGAACAATTTGTCGAACATTCTCTCCGTGCTTGGCCGTCACGGGGAGGCGCTCAAGGCGGCGGAAGAGGCGGTGACATATCACCGCGAGCTTGTGGACCGGAACCGCGCGGCCTATCTTGGCGATCTGGCCAGGTCGCTGAACAATCTGTCGAACATTCTCTCCTCGCTTGGCCGTCATGAGGAGGCACTGGAGGCGGTGGAAGAGACGGTATCATATCGCCGCGAACTTGTGGCACAGAACCGCGCGGCCCAGTTTGGCGATCTGGCCATGTCGCTGAGCAATCTGTCGAACAGGCTCTTTGCGCTTGGCCGTTATGAGGAGGCGCTGAAGGCGGCGGAAGAGGCGGTGACGTACCGCCGCGAGCTGGCGGAGCAGAACGAGGCAGCGTATGGGCCGGATCTGGCCAGATCGCTGGCCGTGATGTCCCTGGTGCTTGCGGCGCTGGCGCGGCATGACGAGGCGGCCGGGGCCATATCGCAGGCCGTGCGCGCCTTGCGGCCGCATTTCCTGAGCATGCCCATGGCGCATGCCGGGATGATGGCGCAGATGCTGAATGACTACATGGATTGTCACCAGGCCGCCGGGCGGGAGCCGGACATGGAATTGCTTGCGCCGGTGGTTGAGGTGTTAAAGCGGCTTTCCTGAGCGCCGGACGCCGGATAGGGCGCGGGGGTTTTCTCCGTCATGGGGGGCCAGTTGTTCCGGGGCCGCAAGCGCGAGAGCCCGCCGCCCTGGATTGCCGGGACGGGGCCCGGCAATGACGGGTGAGAGGGGGTGTCCGGGAGGGAAAAAAGGCCTGCCGGCGCAGGTTTGAACCTGCGCCGGAACCGTTACAGGCGGGGTTTTAACCCCGCCCGCGTTGCAGCTTGTTCCAGCCCATGAGCAATGCGCGGGTTTGAACCCGCGCCGGAACCGTTCCGGGCTCAGGATCAATCCCCGCCCGGCAGTTCGTCCAGGGTGTCAGGCCTCCCGGGCGAGGCCTTCCTTTTCCAGGCGGTCGAGGTAGTCGCGCCACAGTTCGTTCATGTTGCGGCCAACTTCGGCGAAGTAGTCCCAGGTGAACAGGCCGGTGTCGTGGCCGTCGGAGAAGACCAGCTTGACGGCGTAGTTGCCGGCGGGCTCGATCTTGGTGATGGTCACATCCTTTTTGCCCGGCACGGTCTTGCGCTGCGAGGGGTGATGGCCCTGCACCTCCGCCGAGGGGGAGGTGACGCGCAGAAACTCCGCCGTGTAGTCGTATTTTTCGCCGTTTTCGAAGGTCACGGCCAGGCGCGCGCCGTTGTCGTGCAGGCGGATTTCCTCCGGCCAGATGTCGAGATCGGTGTCGTTCGTCATGTGCGTTTCGTCCTGTCAGTCATTCAGATCGCGGGCTTCCGATTCCAGCATGATAGGGATGCCGTCGCGGATGGGATAGGCCAGTTTCGCGGCGCGGGACACAAGCTCGTTGCGTTCCGCGTCGTATTCCAGGGCGGTGTGCGTTCTGGGGCAGACGAGCTGCTCCAGCAGTTTCGGGTCTATGGGGCGGGCCGCGCCGGGGGCCGTTTGCGTGCTGCTCATGACGGGCCTCACGAAAAGAGGATGGAGGAGAGCCTGCGGCGGCCCTTGACGGTCATGGGATCGGTTGGGCCCCATGCCTCGAAGAACTTCAGAAGCTCCTTGCGGGCGGCTTCGTCATTCCATTGGCGATCCTTTTCCAGGATGTAAAGCAGCTGCTCCATGGCCTTTTCGCGCTCGCCCGCGGCGTTGAGGGCCTCGGCCAGCTCCATGCGGGCGGCGAAGTCATCCGGGTTGGCTTCGATCCTTTTCTCCAGCTCCGCGATGGCGCCCTTGTCCACCGGCGTTTCGGCCAGCTCCAGGGCGGCGCGGGCGGAGACGATGTCGGGATCATCCTTTTTGCTCTCTTCCACGGTATCGAGCAGGGCCTTGGCGCCCTCGATCTCGCCAAGGGCGATCTGGGCGCGGGCCAGCCCGGCGATGGCCTTCATGTTTTCCGGATCGGTCTGGGCGGCCTGGGCATAGAGGCTGAGCGCGTCCGTCCAGTTCTTTTCCTTCATGGCCTCTCCGGCCATCTTGAGGAATTCCTCCGCCGCCTTGCCGGGGCCGCCAAGGGAGATCACCTTCTCGACGAACTTGCGCACCTGGCTTTCCGGCAGGGCGCCGGCGAAGCCGTCCACCGGCTGGCCGTTGACGAAGGCGTAGACCATCGGCACCGACTGCACGCGCAGCTGCTGGGCCAGGGCCTGGTTCTTGTCCACGTCCACCTTGACGAGGCGCACCTTGCCGGCGAATTCGCGCACCACCTTCTCGATCACCGGGCCGAGCTGCTTGCACGGGCCGCACCAGGTGGCCCAGAAATCGACGATGACGGGAATTTCCTTCGACGCCTCTATGACATCGGCGATGAAATGGGTGGTGTCTGAATCCTTGATGACTTCGGCGCTGGCGGGCGGGGTTGCGCCATCGCCCCCGCCGGGCGCGGCGGGCTGGCCGCCGGCGGCGGAAAAGCTGGTTCCCATGGAAAATGTCTTGTCGCTCATGTCTGTCATCCTGGTCAGGCGTCCGCGCGGGCGGACATGATGTTTCGCGGTGTTTTTCTACATGGCCCATCAGGGGGCGCGATGCAATGGGCGCGGCGGTTTTCAGAAATCGGAGATAATGCCGCCTTTCTCCCAGTCGCCGAAGCGCGTCGGCTCGGGGCCGTCGCGGCCGCCCACTTCGGGCGGGCGTTTCTCCCGCGCCGCGTCACGGGCGGCGCGGCGGGCCCTGGCTTCTTCCAAAGCGCGCCTTGCCGCCTCGCGAATGCGTTTCTCGCGGGCCTTTTCGTCCATTTCGTCCATGGCTCAGATGCTGGCCTTGATCCACTGCATGAGCTGGGAGGCCTGCATGGCCCCGGCCTGCTGGGCTATGGGCTTGCCATCCTTGAAGATCATCAGATTGGGGATGGACTGGATGCGGAACTGATTGGCCGTCATGGGATTGGCCTCGGTGTCAAGCTTGGCGAAGCGCACCCGGGGCTCCATCCGGGCCGCCGCCTTGGCGAACTCGGGGGCCATCATCTTGCACGGGCCGCACCAGTCTGCCCAGAAATCGACGACCACGGGGATGGAGTTTTTCGTCACCATCCTGGCGAAGTTGGCGTCGGTGAGGGCGACGGGCTTGCCGGTGAAGAGCTTGCCGCCGCATTTGCCGCATTTGGCCTTGAGCGGATCCTTGCCGGCGGGAATGCGGTTGATGGCCCCGCAGGAGGGGCAGACGATCTGTAAGGCGTCACTCATGATTCAATGTCCATATGTTCAATTGGATCGGATGGTTGTATTCCCCATATAGGCGCATCATTTTACATTTCCAATGGAATGGCGTTGACTGACATCAAATGGGCCGTGCGGACGAATTGCCCAAGGGATCTTTGCGGCGCTTTCCAGCTGCAAACCGGCGCGCCTTTTCTTGAAATGGCGCTGCCATTCCCGCGAAAAGCCGCATCAGTTTTCGCTTGAAAATCGCCTGAAAATCTCTCTTTGTTCATTTCGTCCACACGACCCGGGGTGATTCTTGCCCTTGAACGGCTAATTGCAAAAGGGAGCGTTTCCATGACACGCAAGGTTGAGGTCTGCATCATCGGGGCCGGATCGGCGGGGCTTTATTCGCTGGGGCAGGTGTCGCGCCACACGGTGGATTTCATGATGGTCAACGCCGGGCCGCTGGGCACCACATGCGCGCGGGTGGGCTGCATGCCCTCCAAGGTGCTCATACAGGCCGCCGAGGACATCGCGCATTCGGGCCATTTCACCAGGGAAGGCATTCACGGAGCGGAGAAGCTGTCCGTCTCCATCCCGGAGGTGCTGGCCCATGTGCGCAAGATGCGCGACGGCTTCGCCTCCGGCCCGGCGGGCAAGGCGGAGAAGATCGCCGGGCATGGCAAGCTGATCAAGGGGGAGGCGCGGTTTGTCGCGCCGGACGCCATCGAGGTGAACGGCGAGCGCATCGAGGCGGACGCATTCGTCATCGCCGCCGGATCGCGGCCCATCGTGCCGCAAGCCTGGATCGATGAATTCGGCGAAGAGAACCTGCTCACCACCGACACCCTGTTCGAGCAGGAAGACCTGCCGAAAGACATGGCGGTGCTGGGCCTTGGGGCGATCGGGCTGGAAATGGGCCAGGCGCTGGCGCGGCTGGGGATCAACGTCACCGGGGTGGACATGATGGAGACCATCGCCGGGCTTTCCGACGACGGGGTGAGCTATCCGGCCATCTCCCTGATGCGCGAGGAGTTCCCCGTCTGGCTGGGCGCGCCCGCCGAGTTGAGCAGGGCGGAAGACGGGCGCATCCAGGTGAAGGCCGGAGACAATGAAACCGTGGTGGACAAGGTGCTGGTGGCGCTGGGGCGCAGGCCCAACATCGACCGGCTGAATCTGGAGGCGGCGGGCGTGGCGCTGGACGAGCGCGGCCTGCCGGAGTTCGACCGCCAGACCATGCGCATCGGCGAGACGAGCCTGTTTATCGCGGGCGACGTGAACGGCGAGCGCCAGCTGCTGCACGAGGCGGCGGACGAAGGGCGCATCGCCGGCTGGAACGCCGCCATGACTGCGCAGGGCAAGCCGGTGCGGCGCTTCAGGCGCAAGGTTCCAATGGGTATCGTGTTTTGCGATCCCAACATCGCATCGGTCGGCCAGACCTTCCAGGCGCTGGACGCCACGCTGGGCGAGGATGAGGGCTTTGTCGTCGGCGAGCGCGATTTCTCCACCCAGGCGCGGGCCCGGGTGATGATGAACAATCGCGGCGTTCTGCACATCTACGCGCGCAAGTCCGACGGGCTCATCCTGGGGGCGGAAATGTGTGTTCCGCGCGGCGAGCATTTCGCCCACGAGCTGGCCTGGGCGATCGAGAAGGGCATGACGGTGGCGGAGATGATCGCGCTGCCCTATTATCACCCGGTGGTGGAGGAGGGGCTGCAAAATGCTCTGCATGACGCCTATCACCAGCTGGATGACACAGCGAAGGTTGACGGCATCGCCGATGTGCCCTTCGCGGAGTGACAAGCCGTCATTGACGGGCAAATGAAAAACGCCGGAGGCCTTTTGGCGCTCCGGCGTTTTTGTCGTTCCTTGCGTCCGTTGTCAGGCCGCCCTTGCGCCCTTCAGCGGCTTGAAATGCTCGCAGGTGTAGTAACCGGCCAGATAGACGTCGCGCTTGCGGCACAGGCCGTCGATGTTGCGCACCGAGGCCCAGCCGGAGCCCATGACCTGAAGGCCGGGGATTTCGTTTTCCATCTTTTCCGGGTCATTGCAGAAATGGGCGCAATCGACGCACATGTTCTTCATCCTGGCTCTGATGGCCGGCATGGGCGTTTCCTCCCGTTTTGTTGTTGTTTTTGATCCCGCGCCGCTTTCCCGGATGCGGGCGGCGGCGCGGGTGGATTTTTCGTTTCTCATGCTCCGTGGCTGGCGCTTACTGGCCGACCGTGAGGTGCGTCCAGTAACTGGCGAAAACCAGCGCGGAAAGCACGAAGCCCAGAAGCACGTTGACCACCACGCCGGTGGTGAAGGCCGTGAAGGGCCTGGTGCCTGCGGCGGCCAGCTCGCGGAAGCGGGTGGTCAGGCCGATGGAGAAGAAGCAGAAGATGAAGGCCCAGGTGCGCAGGGTCTTCACCGGGCCGACCAGCTCCGGCTTGACGATCTTGTCATAGTCCGCCAGCGAATAGCCCGAGGCGATCCAGGTGATGATCAGCGAGGCCAGCAGGAAGCCGATGACGAACTTCGGAAAACGCCACCAGATCTCCGCCGGGTCGGGCTTCTGGCCTTCCTTGCGCTCCCACTTCATGGTGGAGATGAGCGCCAGGACGAAGGCCCAGATGCCGATCCAGATGTCGCGTCCGATGACCTTCATCAGGGTGAAGGCGCGCACCGCGTCTTCTTCCGAGCCGGGGATGCCAGGAAGGGCCTCGGCCACCTTGCCATAGGCCTGGGCGGCGGCGAACCCGGCGGCGTCGGCGAACTCCGAGGTGCCCACCCATGCGCCGGCGATGCCCGCATGCAGGCCCATGGCGCGCGATACCAGCGGCAGGAAGAAGATCATGACGATGGCCCACAGGATCACCATGGTGATGGCGATGGGGGCGTGCTCCTTCTTGGCACCGACGGCGCCGGCGATGGCGATGGCGCCGGAGACGCCGCAGACCGCGCCGCCCGCGCCCAGGGTGGCGCCCAGGCGGCGGTCAAGCCCCAGCTTCTTGGCGGTGAAGTAGATCACCGAGAAGGTGACGATGGAGACGATGGAGGCCTGCACGATGGCCACCGGGCCGGCCCAGACGATGAGCGTGAAGGGCAGCGTGGCGCCCAGCAGCACGATGCCGATCTTGATGTAGAACTCCACGCGGAAGCCGGTGTCCATCCACTTGGGCAGGCCGATGATGTTGGAGATCAGCATGCCCAGCACCAGCGCCACCAGCGGCGGCTCCAGGTTGTAGGCATGCGCGTGTTCCCATGCGCCGATGTAGAAGATGATGATGGAGAACACGAAGACGAATATGAATGACGGAATATATTCCGCCAGGTTGCGGCCCATGGCCTTCATGGCGGCGACGAAGACCACCAGCCAGAGCACGAACATGGCCGCGTATTGCGGCAGGTGCGCGCCGAAATGCGAAAAGGCCTGGCCCAGGGTGGACCAGCGCGCCGGCTTGATGGCGATCCATTTGATTGTTCCGCCGTTGAGGAAGAACAGGGTGGCGACGATGACAATGCCAAGGCCGACCCAGATGGCCCACCAGTCCTCTTTCAGCCACAGTTCCTTCCAGCCCATTTTCGGCCGGATGTCGTCAGCCTCCTCGTCCCACGCTTCTTCCGTGGGGGTGAGGCCTGTGTTTTTACCCTCGTTGGACATGCAAATTTCCTCCCGATGGTTTTTGCATTTTTTGTCTTGCTGGAGTTCCCCTCAAGGCTCTCCGGTTCACAAGTATGCATATTTTTTGGGCTTAGGAAATATAAAACAAGGTGTTTTGCCTGATATGTATCAAATTTTACCCCTATGCGAGGAATATTATCATATTCTCATACTTTTATATTAGGCATCAGGAATATATATTTGAGTAAAGTAGTCGGTTATTGGCGTGATTCCCGCATCCCGCGAAATGCCTCTTGATGTCAGGTGGAGTATTTTCAGAGTATTAAGGAAAATATTCCTTTTTCTGCATATTTTCGCGCATGCGGGACAGGCTTCCGCTCATGAAAACGAGGAGGAAACGCAATAGAGAATCAGCGGGCGCGCCAGCGGCGGGGGATTCTCATGGCGGGGCAGGGGCGTTCAGATGGATCCGGTGAAGCGGCCTTCGGGGCGGGTTTCGGTTGAATCCTCGCCGGGGAGATACCACGAGAGTTTGCCGCGCAATGTCACCACCGTGCCGATGATGATCATGGCCGGGCCGGTGAAGCCCGCTTCCTTCACCTTTCTGGCGATATTGGCGATGGTGCCTGAGGCGACGCGCTGGCCGGGGCGGGTGCCCTTTTCCACCACGGCGACGGGCATGTCCGGATTGGCGCCGCGCCCGATGAAGGCGGCGGTCAGATCGGGCAGGATGCGCAGGCCCATGTAAACGGCCACGGTCTGGCGGGGGCGCAGGATCTGGCTCCAGTCGAGATCGACCAGGCCGTTTCTGCCGTGGGCGGTGACGAACAGGCAGCTCTGGGCGTGATCGCGGTGGGTCAGGGGAATGCCGGCATAGGCCGAGCAGCCGGAGGCGGCGGTGACGCCGGGCACCACCTGAAAGGGGATGCGCTCTTCGGCCAGGCGCTCGATCTCTTCGCCGCCGCGCCCGAAGATGAAGGGATCGCCGCCCTTCAGGCGCAGCACGCGCCTGCCCTCCCTGGCCAGCCGGGCCAGCAGGGCGGAGATGTCCTCCTGCGGCAGGGTGTGATCGTCGGGCTTCTTGCCCACATAGATGCGCTCGGCCTCGCGGCGCACCAGATTGAGGATGCCCTCGCCCACCAGGCGGTCATAGAGCACCACGTCGGCGCGCTGCATGAGGCGCAGGGCCTTGAAGGTGATGAGATCGGGATCGCCGGGGCCTGCGCCGACCAGATAGACCTCGCCGGCGATTCCGGTCTTCTCCTCGGCCTCGGCGGCGTCCAGCTCGCGGGCCATGAGGGCGGCGGCGGCTTCCTCGTCGCCGGAAAAGACCAGGGTGGCGAGGGGGCCGTCCAGGGTGCGCTCCCAGAAGCGGCGGCGGGTTTCGGCGGATTTCAGGCGCGCCATGACCTTTTCGCGGAAATCCCCGGCGAATTTCGCCAGCTTGCCATAGGCGGAGGGCAGCATGGTTTCCAGACGGGCGCGGATCATGCGCGCCAGAATGGGGGACGCGCCGGACGAGGAGACGGCGACGATCATCGGCGCGCGGTCAACGATGGAGGGCATGATGAAGTCGCACAGCTCGGGCCGGTCGGCGGTGTTCACCGGCACGCCCGCGGCGCGCGCCAGGGCGGCCACGTGGCGGTCATCCGCCTCCCTTTTGCACGCCGCGTAGGCCAGGGCCGCGCCCTCGAAATCGCCCTGGCCGGGGCAATGGGGAATATGCTCAAGGCGCGGATGATCGCGGATGGTCTGGAAGTCATCGCCCAGCTCGCGGGCGAAAAGGCGCACCCTGGCGCCCGCGCGCAGGGCCAGTTCGGCGCGCCGGGCGGCCACCGCGCCGCCGCCGGCGACAATCACCGTGCGGCCGGAAACGTCGCGGAAAATGGGCAGATAGTCCATGCGCGGAAGCCTTCCCCTCGCTGTGATCGCCGGGCCCGGGCCCTTCAGGAAGTTGTCTTATCCACCGTATCGGCCCAGTCTGTAAAGAGGCGGGCCAGGCGGCGGGCCTCTTCCACATCCAGCCCGATCTGGGTGATGCGCTTGCCCTCGCGGTATGTGAGGCGGAGGAAACGCACGCCGTTGCCGGCGTCCACGGCGTCCACCTTCAGCTCGCGCTTGAAGGCGGTGACGAATTCGTCCAGCCGCGTGGTGGTCTCGCCATAGCTCATTCGTCCGCGCCCTTCTTCATCTGTTCCTTCATCTGGTCCCTGAGCTCCCGGGCCTGGCGCTGCTTTCTTTCGCGCTCGCCCCAGTAGAAGGCGCTCTCCAGCTGCATGTGCCAGTCCTTCGGCGTATCGGGATAGTCGGGCTTGACGTCGAATTCGAGGAAGATTTCGCCGGTCTGGGCCACAAGGGTGACCAGTTCGCGCAGGCCCTCGAAACGCTCGACCTGCGGATTGGCGATGATGATATGGCTGAGTTTCGCCATTGATTGGGTGTCTCCTTCAGGCGGCCTGCTTCAGGCCGGTGTTCATGATGCGGTTGGAATAGCGCGAGCGGTACATGAGGCGGCCCCTGCCGGGCTCGTCCCAGTCGGTGAAGGCGGTGCGGGTGTGCAATACATTATTGCAGATGAGGCCCTGTCCGGGCTCCATGCGATGGCGGAAGAGGAAGGGCTCATCGTCTCCGCGCAGCAGCTGGCGCAGGAAAGCGATGGCCCGGGCCGTCACGGGATCATCGTTCCAGGCGATGTTGCGCGAACGCTCGGTGTAGCGCATGCCCAGCGCGCCGGTATCCTCGTCCACCCAGAAGACCGGGCCTGTTGATTCCGGGCGCTTGCGGCCGTCTTCCTCGACGAATTCGGGGATGGTCATGGCGTCCGGGGCCATGAGGGCGCGGATGAAATCCGGGTTTTCGTCGCGCAGGCGGATATAGGCGATTTCCGGATCGAGCAGCTCGTTGACGCCGCCCTCGCGGCCCTGGCGGGCGCAATGCAGCGTCATGGAGCGGATGACCGGCGCGCCCTCGTAGCCGAACTTGTAATAGCCGTCGGTGTGCCACAGGATGCGCCGGGTGGTGTAGGGAATGAAGCCGGAGCGGGGGCGGACGGTTTCGTCCACTACCTCTATGGAGACGACCTTCTCTTCATCCATGGAGCGGTGATCCTCGATGGCCGTCATGCCGAAGGCGGCGGCGAAGGCGCGCAGGGCGTGCTCCAGCTCCGGGGAGGAGACGCCGGAGCGCTCGCCGGTGTCATAGACGGCCATGTTGGCGCGGCGGCTCAGATCGAGGATTTTTTCGCGCTCCGCCGGGGAGGGGCTGGCGAGGTTTTCCACAGGCACGGCGAGCTCCGCTACCTCGCGCGGATGGTTCTCCAGCTTCCAGGCGCGCCAGGCGGTGTAAGAATCCGCATCCTCGATACTGAACGGGCCGGAGCGCGGCATGGTGAGGATATTGCTGTCGAAAGTCATCCGTGCGTTTCCTTTTTATTGCTGGCGCGCCACGGCGAAAAGACCGCAGGCGCGCAAGTGTTCTATGGCAGGTATTCTTCAAATCCGGCAGAGATGCTGCGAATGATTTTCATTCTACGGGAATGCGCGTCTCCGCGTGGCTTCCGTATATAGGAAATCCGACTTTTTTTGTAAATTATCGAATACGCATATTGGAATATGTGAATTCGATGTGCTATAGAGCGCCAGCCGGTTCCGCCAGATGGCATAAGACGCCGCGCAAGGTAGCCATCCCGATTGACCGGATGGTATCATGCTGGCGCTATCACGAGCGACAGGCGTTGAAACCAGATTCAGCGCAGAATCCTGTGCGGACGGCCGGCGAGACTTGACGATTTTCCGGTGGCCGCCAAGCCAACTTGAAGAGGGAGTTACAGATGGCGAACAAAGACATGAAAGTGCATCCCACGCCGATGCTCGACGAGCTGGAGAAGGGCCCCTGGCCTTCCTTCATCACGGGCCTGAAGCGGCTGCGTGACGCCGACAAGCGCTACAGCCCGGTGGTCAATGACCTGCTTGGCCAGCTCGAGCATTCCTACGAGGAGAAGCTGGGCTTCTGGAAGGGCGGCGCCATTTCGGTTCTCGGCTATGGCGCGGGCGTCATTCCGCGCTTTTCGGAAGTGGCCGACAAGTTCCCCGAATCTTCCGAATTCCACCTTCTGCGCATCATTCCGCCGGCGGGTTTCCACTACAACACCGATCTGCTGCGCAAGTTCTGCGATGTGTGGGAGAAGTATGGCGCCGGCTTCATCGTCTTCCACGGCCAGTCCGGCGACATCATGTTCCAGGGCGTCAACTCCGAGAACACCCAGGCGGCCTTCGACGAGCTCAACGAAATGGGCTTCGACATGGGCGGCGCGGGCCCGGATCTGCGCACCAGCATGAACTGCGTCGGCCATGCGCGCTGCGAGATGTCGTGCTATGACGAAATCAAGCTGCACCGCTCCATTCTCAACGAGTATCTGGACGAAATGCACCGTCCGGCGCTGCCCTACAAGTTCAAGTTCAAGTTCTCCGGCTGCCCGAACGACTGCGTGAACGCCATCCACCGCGCCGACATGGCGATCATCGGCACCTGGCGCGACGACATGAAGGTCGACCAGGCCAAGGTGAAGGAATATGTCGAGGAGCTGGGCCGCGACTACATTCAGGAGCATGTGGTCGGCATGTGCCCCTCGAAGTCGCTGAAGCTCAATGACGACGACACGCTGGAAGTGGACAACAAGTCCTGCGTGCGCTGCATGCACTGCCTGAACGTCATGACCAAGGCGCTCTCGCCGGGCGACGACAAGGGCGTCGTGGTTCTCATCGGCGGCAAGCGGACGCTGAAGATCGGCGACCTGATGGGCACGGTGATCCGTCCCTTCGTCAAGCTGGACACCGACGAGCAGATCGAGGAGTTCGTCGAGTGGTGCGGCGAGGTCATCGACTTCTTCGCCGAGAATGCCCTGGAGCACGAGCGCACCGGCGAGATGATCGACCGCATCGGCCTGCCGGCCTTCCTGGAAGGCGTCGGCGTCGAGCCCGATCCGAACATGGTGCTGCATCCGCGCCAGGTTTCCTATGTGCGCACCGACGATTTCCAGGAAGAGCTGGAAAAGGCGCGCGCCAAAAAGGCCGCCAAGGAAGCCGCCGAGTAAACCTGGAAACTGGAATATTCCGGCCGGGCGCGGCCCCTGCGCCGCGCCCGGCGGACCCCAACATGATTGAACTGGAGGGAAGAGAATGAGCGAAGCCGCTGTCAAGCCTCGCATGCCGGAAGAACATGGCGTGCCGGATCCGTTTCCGTACATGCACCCCGTCATGAAGAAGAACTACGGGCAGTGGGATTATCACTACCGTCCCCGTCCCGGCGTTCTGTGCCATGTGGCCAAGTCCGGCGACAAGATCTACACCGTGCGCGCCGGCACGCAGCGTCAGATGGACGTGTTTACCATCCGCAAGCTGTGCGACCTGGCCGACAAGTATGCCGACGGGCACGTGCGTTTCACCACCCGCTCGAACATCGAGTTCCTGCTGGCCGACGAAAAGAACATCGAGCCGCTGATCGAGGATCTCAAGGAGGGCGGTTTCCCTGTGGGCGGCACGGGCAACTCGGTGTCGATGATTTCGCACACCCAGGGCTGGCTGCACTGCGACATTCCGGGCACCGACGCCTCGGGCGTGGTGAAGTCGCTGATGGATCTGATGTATGACGAGTTCGTCAACGAGGAGATGCCGAACCGCGTGCGCATCACCTCCTCGTGCTGCCAGATCAACTGCGGCGGCCAGGGCGATATCGCCATCAACGTGCAGTACACCAAGCCGCCGCGCATCAATCACGATCTGGTGGCCAACGTCTGCGAGCGGCCCGCCGTGGTGGCGCGCTGCCCCGTGGCGGCCATCCGCCCGGCCCTGGTGAACGGCAAGCCGTCGCTGGAGGTGGACGAGAAGAAGTGCGTGTGCTGCGGCGCCTGCTACGCGCCCTGCCCGCCGATGCAGATCAACGGCAAGGAAGAGACCAAGGTGGCCATCTGGGTTGGCGGCAAGCACTCCAACGCACGCTCCAAGCCGAAGTTCCACAAGCTGGTCATGGCCGGCCTGCCGAACAATCCGCCGCGCTGGCCGGCCATGACCAGCTTGTGGAAC
>JALUFY010000145.1 GCA_027051995.1 Hyphomicrobiales bacterium | reverse complement strand
TCACGCGAATGGCGCAGGCATTTCCGGGCCTTGGCAAATCAGGCCGCGCTGATCACCCCAAACATTCTGGAAGCCTCTGCCCTGCTCGTGGGCGAGCTGCCGGCGGGCGGCCGGCGCATCATGCGCCTGCAGGCAGAAGCCCTGTTTGAGCGTTATCAGTGCCCGGTGCTCTTGAAGGGTGGACATCTGCCCGATGATCGCTCCGTCATGGACGTGCTGCACAGCCAGGACGGCCAACAGATTTTTCTGGCCCCACGCGTGCCCGTGCGGGACTTGCGCGGCACCGGCTGCACGCTGGCCACGCTGATTGCCGCCCATCTTGCCCGCGGTCTGGGCCTGATGGAAGCCGTGGCGCAGGCACGTGTGCACCTGCTCGAAGGATTGCGCAACGTCGTGAACATCGGCGGCGAGGGGGCGCCGCCGGTGCGCCTGCCCGTGAAGGATGCACCGGACGGCAAGACGACAACGCCGTCGCTGAGAAGAGAGGAAACAGGAGAGCCGTAAGAAATGAACACAAACCGCAGAACGTTTCTGAAAGCCGCTATGACCGGCATGGCCGGAGGACTCACCGCACCCGCCATCGCCCGCGCCGGGCAGATGAAGGAGCTGCGCATGGTCACCTCCTGGCCCAAGCACCTGCCCGGCCCGGGCATTTCCGCCGAGCGCCTGGCGAAGGACATCGAGACGCTCTCCGGCAGCATGCTTAAGGTACGGGTGTATGCGGCGGGTGAGCTGGTGGCGCCGCTGGCGGTGTTCGACGCGGTGCAGAACGGCACGGCGGAGATGGCGCACACCGCCTCGCTGTTCTGGGGCGGCAAGATGCCTGCGGCGGCGCTGTTCACCGCCGGCCCCTATGGCCTCACCCCGCTGGAGCACCGCACCTGGCTGGAGCAGGGCGGCGGGCAGAAACTGTGGGATGCGCTTTATGGCCAGTTCGGCATCAAGCCGCTGATGTGCGGCAACACCGGGCCCAGCATGGGCGGCTGGTTCCGGAAGCCGGTGCGGTCGCTGGATGATCTGAAGGGCCTGAAAATGCGCATGCCGGGGCTGGGCGGCGAGATATTGCGCAGGCTGGGCGGCACGCCGGTCTCGCTGCCGCCGGGCGAGATTCTCACTGCCCTGCAGTCCGGCGCCATCGACGCCACGGAGTTCTTAGGACCCTTCTCCGACATGGCCATGGGCTTCTACAAGGTGGCGAAGGTCTATCACTATCCGGCCTTCCATGAGCCCAACGGCGCCGGCGAGCTGCTGGTCTCCCGCAAGGTGTGGGATGCGCTCAGCGATGATCAACGCCGGGCCATCGAGGTCGCCTGCTCGGCCGAGGCCGCGCGCACGCTGGCCGAGCACACCTGGCGCAACGCCGAGGCGCTGAAAGTTTTGAAGGAAAAACGCGGCGTGCGCGTTCTGCCCTATCCGGCGGACGTGCTGGCCGCGGCGCGCAAGGCGGCCGATGAGGTCTTGGCCGAGCTGGCGGCGAAGGACGCCATGAGCGAGAAGATCGTGAAATCGTGGCTCGCGGCGCGCAATCATCTCTCGCCGTGGGAAGACGTTGCCCTGCGCGCCTTCCTCGACGCCCGCGTGGGCTGAAACCCACCTCGTGTCCCCCGGCGCAGGGGAGGAAATATGCCTCGTCACCCCGGCGAAAGCCGGGGTCTCGGGCCACAGGCTCATGAGGCTGCGTCACGAGATCTCGGCTTTCGCCGGGATGGCGGAGAGAGGGGGGATGATGGGGAGAAGGGCGGAATGGCAGAGAAAGAAGCAGAAGGGTGAAGAAACGAGGCCTTCAAGGCAGAGGTTGGAGAAAAACGACAGAACCGCCCGATAGGGCAGAAAAGCAAAAAGGTCAGTACCATGAACATTCACAGGATGCCGAAATTCCGCGTCACCACGGGGCCGCTGCCGGCCTCGCGCAAGATCTATGTGAAGGGAAGCCGCGAGGACATCCGCGTGCCCCTGCGCGAAATCGCCCTTGATCCGTCTGCCGGCGAGCCGCCCGTTGTCGTCTATGACACCTCCGGGCCTTACACCGACCCGGATGTGACCATCGACGTGACCAAAGGCCTGCCACCTTTGCGCCAGAAGTGGATCGAGGAGCGCGGCGACACCGAGGAGGTGGAGCCGCGCCCAGTGCGCCCCGAGGACAATGGCAATGTCTCGGCCGACGCGCTGGCACCGGAGTTCCCGCGCACGCGCAAGCCCCGCCGGGCGAGAAACGGCGAAGCGGTGACGCAGCTCGCCTATGCGCGGCGCGGCATCATCACGCCGGAGATGGAATATGTCGCCATCCGCGAGAACGCCCGCCGTGAGGCACTGGCCGAGCTGATCGAGGAAGCGCGCAAAGAGGGGCTGGAGCTGTATGATCCCGAAACAGGCGAGGCCTGGCCGGGCGGAAAGATCCCTCCGGTCATCACGCCGGAGTTCGTGCGCGACGAGGTGGCCCGCGGCCGCGCCATCATCCCGGCCAACATCAACCATCCCGAATCCGAGCCGATGATCATCGGCCGCAACTTCCGCACCAAGATCAACGCCAACATCGGCAACTCCGCCATCCTCTCCGACATCGCCGAGGAGGTGGAGAAGATGGTGTGGGCCATCCGCTGGGGCGCGGATACGGTGATGGATCTCTCCACCGGCCGCAACATCCACAACATCCGCGAATGGATCATCCGCAATTCGCCGGTGCCCATTGGCACCGTGCCGCTCTATCAGGCGCTGGAGAAGGTGAGCGGCGATCCGGCGGAACTCTCCTGGGAGATTTTCCGCGACACCCTTATCGAACAGGCGGAGCAGGGGGTGGACTATTTCACCATCCACGCGGGCGTGCGCCTCGCCTACGTGCCGCTGGCGGCCAACCGCGTCACCGGCATCGTCTCGCGCGGCGGCTCCATCATGGCCGCCTGGATGCTGGCGCATCACAAGGAGAGCTTCCTCTATGAGCACTTCGAGGAAATCTGCGAGATCATGAAGGCCTATGACATCGCCTTCTCCCTGGGTGATGGCCTGCGCCCCGGCTCCATTGCCGATGCCAACGACGAGGCCCAGTTCGCCGAGCTCAAGACGCTGGGCGAGCTGACAAAGATCGCCTGGAAGCACGATGTGCAGGTGATGATCGAGGGCCCCGGCCACGTGCCCATGCACAAGATCGCAGAGAACATGGAGCTGCAGCTCAAATACTGCCACGAGGCGCCGTTCTACACCCTTGGCCCGCTGGTCACCGACATCGCCCCCGGTTATGACCACATCGCCTCCGCCATTGGCGCGGCCCAGATCGGCTGGCTGGGCACCGCCATGCTCTGTTACGTGACGCCGAAGGAACACTTAGGATTGCCCGACCGCGATGACGTGAAGGAGGGCGTGATCGCCTATAAGATCGCCGCGCACGCGGCCGATCTCGCCAAGGGCTTTCCCGGCGCGCAGCGGCGCGACGATGCGCTCTCCCGCGCGCGCTTCGAGTTCCGCTGGCGCGACCAGTTCAACCTGGCGCTGGACCCGGAGCGGGCGGAGGAGTTCCACGACCAGACGCTGCCCAAGGAGGCGCACAAGACCGTGCATTTCTGCTCCATGTGCGGGCCGAAGTTCTGCGCCATGAAGATCAGCCAGGACGTGCGCGACATGGCCGAAGAGGAGGCAAAACGCGGCATGGAGGAAATGAGCCGCAAATTCCGCGAAACGGGCGGCAAGGTCTATGTGGAAACCGACACCAACACGGCCTGATCCGTCTGTGCAAGAGCGGCTGCTGGGAAGGATGCATAATCCTCCCCCCTGAAGGGGGAGGTCAGCGCGAAGCACAATGCCGGAACGGGATTTCATCCCGTTCCGGATCGTTTCGGTGGGGGCTATTACCCCGCCGAACCTTTCCATAAGGAGATGGAATATCCCGCGATGGATTTGTATGCCTGCATTTACGGACAAAGGTGTGAGGCCTCCGCCCGGATGACGATGAGATGAAAAGAAGCGATCCGCACTGCATCGCATAGGATGCGGAAGGGTCCGTGATTTCCCGCGCCTGGCGCCGGGCTGTGAAATTGTGCGCGCGGCATGACGGGTTTTTAATGCGCCGGTTGCGTCGCCTGGTATATTTTCGCCATGAAACGGCGCCATGAAACGCACATGCTGCGGCGCTTCGGCCCGCCTCTGACCGGGCGTGGAAGCATTTGAATGGCGCGAAAGGAATACGGTTTTCACCGGTAATGAAAGGAGCCAATGCCGTCATGACAGATCCGCAGGCTCTGGCGGAGGATGCCGCCATCGTTGGCGACATGGAAAAGGCCGTCGAAGACCTCGCCCAGGTCCGCAATGAAACCAGCCGCATCATTCTCGGCCAGCAGGAGGTGATCGCGCTGGCCCTCACGGCCATCCTCGCCGGCGGGCATGCCTTGCTCGTCGGCGTGCCCGGGCTGGCCAAGACCTTGCTGGTCACCACGTTGGGCACCGTTCTCGGG
>JALUFY010000144.1:3963-4448 GCA_027051995.1 Hyphomicrobiales bacterium | reverse complement strand
CTGCAATCTCACGCCCAGAAAATGCCTCGGCTTCATCTCTCCCTTCCAGGCCATCCTCAAGGAGCTTGGCAAGGACATCAAAATCCGCTTTGCTTGAACCCCGTTGCACTTCACGCTGGAATCCACCCAGGCGTTCGGGGTGAAGGTATCGGTGGCCACCCCGTGGCGGCGCTCGAAAGGCGGGCAGTTCGTGGCCCATGTCAAGGCGCTGCCGGGCAGGCCTTATGACGGCCATACCCTGCGCACGGTGCTGCCGGAGATCGAAAAGTTCACAGGCGCGGCGCTGGAGCGGGTCCATGTGGACGACGGCTATCGCGGCCACGGGCTGGGGACGCGATACAAGTTCAAGGTCTTCACCGCCAGCCAGAAGCGCGGGGTGACCAGGGCCATCCGGCGCGAGCTGAGGCGCCGCGCCGCCGTCGAGCCGGTGATCGGCCACCTGAAGGCGGGCCACCGCATGGGCCGCAACCATCTGGCCCATGAAC
>JALUFY010000144.1:0-3953 GCA_027051995.1 Hyphomicrobiales bacterium | reverse complement strand
GCGCTGGGCGATGCCATCAACGCCGTCCTGGCGGCGGCGGGTTACAACTTCCGGCTGCTCATCAACTGGATCATCACGATCCTTTTGGCCCTGCAGAAACTGGCCTTCGCAACCCGCCGCATCAGCCCGCTTCGCGCGCAAGGCATTTAGTTCACCGGCGACTAATGCGCGCATCGCTCCCTGAGCCCCAAGGGCCGTTCACGCCATTGCGAGGGCGCGGTGTCCGGTTTGCGAGAACCGGCTCCTTGATTCCAGAGCGTTACAAAAGTGCCCTGAGTTTTTCCGGAAGTTCGTGGAGGGGGAGTTTGGTGAGATCCTTGTCCACTTCGCGCGTCACCATCTTGCGCAGTTCGCGCGGCATGGCCTCGCGCAGGCGGCCAAGGGCCTTTGGAGGGGCGATGACGGCGAGCTCCTCGAAAGCCATTTTCCTGCGCTCTTCGTCAAGCAGCCGGGCAACCTCGCGGGCGAAGACGATTTCCTCGTTCTCGTGCGGATCGGTGGGCGGCTCATAGGCGTGATGGGCCTGGCCCGCGCGATCTTTGGTGCGCCCCGGCTTGTCCGCGTTGATGTCCCGCGATCTCCTGCGGTCCGCGATCAGCTCCCCGGCGAGCGCCGGTTCGATTTTCGTCAGTCCGGCATTGACCTTGAACACGCGGGCGCGCCCGCCATCGGCGATCAGGATCCATTTGTCTTTCATGGCTTCCTCCTTGTCCGTTTCTTCTGATTTGGGAAGGCGGCCGGAGGGGATCAAGGGAGCGCGCCGCCGCCGGAAGGGGGTGCTTTCCGTTTCTGACCGGTAAAAAGAAAACCGGACGGTTTTCGCCCGCCCGGCCTGTTTTTGTGTTCCATGCGGGGGCGCCGCTCAGGGGCCGGAGCGGCGGGCCTCCTCGGAGATGTTTTCGCCGCCTTCGGGGCGGACGCGCTGGCGCTTGGCCTCCAGCCGGTTGAGCGCCGCCAGATAGGCCTTGGCCGAGGCCACCAGGGTGTCGGGATCGGCGGCCTTGCTGGTGGAGCTCAGACCGGCCTTTTCGTCTTCCAGGCGCACCGAGACTTCCGCCTGGGCGTCGGTGCCGTGGGTGACCGAATGCACCTGATAGAGCGCCAGCTTGGCGTCATGGGGAAAGGCCTTCTTGATGGCGTTGAAGGTGGCGTCCACCGGGCCGTTGCCGGTGGCTTGGACGGTCTGGTGGCCGTCTCCGGCGTCCACCGTCAGGGTGGCCATCTGCGGGCCCATTGTGCCGGCGATGACGGTCAGCGCCACCACCTTGCGCGCGTCCGTGGCGGTGGCGATGTTCTCGTCCACCAGCGCCTCGATGTCCTCGTCATAGACATGCTTCTTGCGGTCGGCCAGTTCCTTGAAGCGCTGGAAGGCGTCCTGAAAGGCGTTGTCCGCCAGCTTGTATCCCAGCTCTTCCAGCTTCCGGGCGAAGGCGTGGCGGCCCGAATGCTTGCCCATGACCAGCGAGGTCTTGCCCGCGCCGACGGCCTCCGGCGTCATGATCTCGTAGGTCTGGGTGTGCTTGAGCATGCCGTCCTGATGGATGCCGGATTCGTGGGCGAAGGCGTTTCTGCCGACGATGGCCTTGTTGTATTGCACCGGGAAGGAGGTGGCCGCCGAGACCAGCTTGGAGGCGCGCGTCAGCATGGTGGCGTCGATGCCTGTGGTGAAGGGGAACACGTCCCTGCGCACGTTCATGGCCATGACGACCTCCTCCAGGGCGGCGTTGCCGGCGCGCTCGCCCAGGCCGTTTATGGTGCATTCGATCTGCCGCGCCCCGGCCTTCACCCCGGCCAGCGAGTTGGCCACCGCCAGCCCCAGATCGTTGTGGCAGTGGGTGGAGAAGATGACCTCGTCCGCGCCGGGCACGCGCTCGCGCAGCATGGTGATGAGGGCGGTGAATTCCTCCGGCACCGTATAGCCCACGGTGTCGGGAATGTTGATTGTCGTGGCGCCCGCCTTGATGGCCGCCTCCACGCAGCGGCAGAGAAAATCATGTTCGGTGCGGGTGGCGTCCTCGGCCGACCACTCCACGTCCTCCACCTTGCCGCGCGCGTGGGTGACGGAGGAGACGATCAGCTCCAGCACCTCGTCCGGCTCCTTCCTGAGCTTGTATTTCATGTGCACCGGCGAGGTGGAGATGAAGGTGTGAATGCGCGGGCGAGCGCAATGGCGGACGGCTTCCGCCGCCGCGTTGATGTCCTTTTCGCTGGCCCTTGAGAGGCCGGCGACGGAGGCGTTCTTCACCAGTTTGGCCACTTCGGAGACGGATTCGAAGTCGCCGGGGCTGGCGATGGGAAAGCCCGCCTCGATGACATCCACGCCCATTTCATCAAGCAGTCCGGCCACCTGCAATTTCTCTTCAAGCGTCATGGTGGCGCCGGGCGACTGTTCGCCGTCGCGCAAGGTGGTGTCGAAGATAATGACCCGGTTCTTGTCGTTGCTCATGGGATTGGCCTTTCGCTTTTTTCTCTGGCGGGGCTGAATGGCGGATGGGCAGGGGGATGAATGTGCGCCATCGCTCCGGCCCCGGCGTGTTCTGCCCGGACTGGTTCGGTGATGATCCCCTGACTGCCTGCCCCGGCGCGCGTCGCGGCGGAGCCCCCGGCGGTCAGGGGTTGATAAGGAGAAGAAGGGGCAGGGCGCGCGCGAACGCTTCCAGGCGGATGCCGGAGCGGTATGCGGAAATGGCTGTGTGGCGCGTGCTGGTCATGACTGCTTGCGTGATGATGAAGCCTTGTGATCCGGGTTTATGCAGTTTGCGCGGAAAAAAGTAAAGAGCGGGTGAATCATTTTTCGCGCCTGTTCCGCCACAATCGGCCCGGGGCGGCCGGGTCATCACAAAAGCGTCATGAAAGGATCACGGCTTTTGCGCCGCGCCGCCCGGCGGCGGCCATGCGGGGATGGTCTTGTCTTTCCGCGCTTCCGGAACACGCCGGAGCGCGCAACCGGAACACACACAAGAGAGGGTTCAAACATGTTCAAGAAATTCCTGATGTCCGCCGGCGTTCTTTCGCTTCTGGCCGCTCCGGCGCTGGCCGCCGATGCCGGCTCGTGCGCCGCCATGCTGGAAAAGGCGGAGGCCATCGTCAAGACGGTGAAACTGGATGACGCGGCGAAGAAAGCGGTGGCGGACATGCGCGCCAAGGCCGAGGATCAGATGAAGGCGGGCGACGAGGACGGCTGCAAGAAGACCGCCGGGGAGCTGGTCAAGGCCCTGGGCGGAAAGTAGGGAGCTTTTCGCACGTCCCCCGGGCGGGGTGTTCTTTCTCCCTGGCGCGCCGTGGCCACGAGTCACGGCGCGTTTTCATGTTCGCGCATGTCTTGGATCGTATGCGTCAGGCTGTAACAATCTGGTAATCTTTTATTCATAGAATCATATGTGTTAAGAACACAATCATGCTTGAGTCGGACAGAAAAATGCTTTTGAAGGCCATTCGCCTGCTGGAGATGGGCGATACGGAATCCGCCCACAGAATAGCCCAGCGCAATCCCAACGCCTATGGCAACTGGCTGCACGCCATCGTGCACAAGATCGAGGGCGACCGCTCCAACGCCGCCTACTGGTATAACCGGGCGGGCGCGCCGGAGCGCATCGCCATGCGCGCCGAAGACGAGCTGCGCGAGCTGACGGCGGAGCTGGAAAAGGGCTGAAGGCCCCTTGCCGCCCATTCCGGATATTGTTCAATCAAAGGCCGCGACGGCCAGCATGATGGCGGCCAGGGCGTTGAGATAAACACCCAGGGTGCAGGCCTTAACAATGCCGATGAGCCTTTTGTTTCCCGTGCGGGCGATGCGCGCCGCGGTGACGCGCGCGCCGGCGTGGCATAGCGTCAAGCCGATGACGAACAACAGCTTGACATGAAAGGCCACGGGAAAGGCCGCCATGCCGCCGGCGCGGAAAAAGGGCAGGGAGAGCCATATTCCCGTTATCCAGATCATGGCGATGACCACA
>JALUFY010000143.1 GCA_027051995.1 Hyphomicrobiales bacterium | reverse complement strand
CCTTCAGGCCGTTCATCAGCTCGGCGCTGGGCGTGACGACCACCATGCCGTTCTTCTTCAGCACGGCCATCTTGTCCTGCGTCTCCTTCATCGAGGCCTTCCAGCCGCGCGCTTCGGCGGCGGCGGCGGCGTCCATGACAGCCTTTTGCTGATCCGCCGGCAACTTGGCGAAGGCCTTGGCGTTGACGATCACCATGTTCTTGGGCAGCCAGGCCTGCGTGTGATGGAAGTATTTCACGAAGTCCCAGGCTTTGGAGTTGGCGCCCGTGGAGGGCGAGGTGATCATGGCGTCCACCCGGCCGGTGGAGAAGGCGGTGGGAATGTCGGGAGCCTCCACCTGCGTGGGCACCGCGCCCGCCAGCTTCGCCAGGGTTTCGGTGGCGGCGTTGTAGGCGCGCATCTTGAGGCCCTTCATGTCGGAAACCTTCTTCAGCTCCTTCTTGGCGTAGATGCCCTGCGGCGGCCACGGCACGGCGTAGAGCAGCTTGAGGCCCTGCTTCTCCAGCTTTTTGGCGATGACGGGCTTCGAGGCGGCCCACAGCTTTTTCGCCTCGTCATAGTTGGTGGCCAGGAAGGGAATGGAGTCGACGCCGAAGACCGGATCCTCGTTGGACAGGCGCGACATCAGCACCTCGCCGATGGGGGCAAGGCCCCTGCGCACGGCGTTCTTGATCTCCGGATGCTTGATCAGCGATCCGGCCGAATGCACCTTGATCTTCAGCGCCCCCCTGGTGGCCGCGTCCACGTCCTTGGCGAACTGATAGATGTTCCGGGTGTGGAAGTTCTTGTCGCCATAGGGCGTGGGCATGTCCCACGTGGCGGCGTTGGCCGCCGTGGCGAAACCCGCCGCCAGCGCGCCGGTGAGAGCAAACTTCATGGCAATGTTCATCAGTGTGATCCTCCCTTTTGTGAACAATGGTCCGAACTTTAGGCCATTCGGCCGCGATGCGCCATATCATAACGGTCAGATACAAAATGTCCATATTTTCTTGACGTTTTCATTTTGAGATGCTTCCTGTTCCGGCAGAGGATTCACTTTTCGGGACACGGATTGCATTCATGAGCAGGACTGGCAGGGACGCGCGCTGGCGCTTCTGGATCGACCGGGGCGGCACCTTCACCGACATCGTGGCGCTGACGCCGAGGGGCAGGGTGCGCGCCATGAAGCTGCTGTCGGAAAATCCGGAAAGCTATGACGACGCCGCCATCGAGGGCATCCGCCGCTTTCTCAAGCTGAAGCCGGGAGAGCCCATCCCGGCGGAGCGCATCGCCGAGGTGAAGATGGGCACCACCGTGGCCACCAACGCCCTGCTGGAGCGCAAGGGCGAGCGCGTGGCGCTGATCACCACGCGCGGCTTCGCCGACGCGCTGCGGATCGGCTATCAGGCGCGCCCCGATCTCTTTGCCCTGAAGCTGCATAAGCCCGAACTGCTCTATGACCGCGTCATCGAGGTGGACGAGCGGATCACGGCGGAAGGCCAGCAACTGCGCGCCCTGGACGAGGACGAACTGCGCGGGCGGCTCGCCGCCCTGCGCGAGGAAGGCTTCGATTCCCTGGCCATTGTCTTCATGCACGCCTGGCGCTGGCCGGCGCACGAGGAGCGGGCGGCCCGGCTGGCGCGCGAGGCGGGCTTTTCGCAGGTGTCGGTGTCGCACGAGGTCTCGCCGCTGATGAAGCTGGTCTCGCGCGGCGACACAACCGTGGTGGACGCCTATCTGACGCCCATCCTCAAGCGCTACGTCAACAAGGTGGCAAGGGAGCTTGGCGTGACGGAAAATTCCGGCCCGCGCCTGATGTTCATGATGTCCTCCGGCGGGCTGACCTCGGCGCACCTCTTCGAGGGCAGGGACGCCATTCTCTCCGGCCCGGCGGGCGGCGTCGTCGGCATGGTGGAGACGGCCCGCAAGGCCGGATTCGGCAAGGTCATTGGCTTCGACATGGGCGGCACCAGCACCGACGTGGCCCATTACGACGGCGAATTCGAGCGCGCCTTCGAAACGGAAGTGGCCGGCGTGCGCATGCGCGCCCCCATGATGCGCATTCACACGGTGGCCGCGGGCGGCGGCTCCATTCTGGAATACGACGGGCAGCGCTTCCGCGTTGGTCCCGATTCGGCTGGCGCCAATCCGGGGCCGAAGAGCTACCGGCGCGGCGGGCCGCTGGCGGTGACCGACGCCAACGTGCTGCTGGGGCGCGTCAATCCGGACTATTTCCCCAAAATCTTCGGGCCAAACGCCGATCAGCCGCTGGACGTGGCGGCGGTGCGCGAGGCCTTCGGCGGGATCGCCGCGCGCATGGGCGGGGGCCGCACGGCGGAAGAGGCGGCGGAGGGCTTTTTGCGCATCGCCACGGAGAACATGGCAAACGCCATCAAGAAGATTTCCGTGCAGCGCGGGCGCGACATTTCGGATTACGTGCTCAACTGCTTCGGCGGGGCGGGCGCGCAGTTCGCCTGCCGCATCGCCGACAACCTGGGCATGACGCGGGTGCTCATTCATCCGCTGGCCGGCGTGCTCTCGGCCTATGGCATGGGGCTGGCGGACATCCGCGCCGAGCGCGCCCGCGCCATCGAACAGCCGCTGGACGCGCACGGGGTGAAAGGCGCCCGCCGCGCCGCCAGGGAGCTGCGCCGCGAGGTGCTGCGCGAGCTCAAAGGGCAGGGCGTTCCCAAGAAGCGCGCCAGGGTGAGAAAGCGCGCCCTGATGCGCTACGAGGGCTCCGATACCACCTTGTCCGTCAAGCTGCGCAAGAACCCGGACAAGATGCGCCGCGATTTCGAGACCGAGCACCGCCGCCAGTTCGGCTTCATCCAGCCGGACAAGCCGGTGTGGATCGAGGCCATTTCCGTGGAGGCCACCGGCGGCGGCGCGGGACTGGCGGAAAAGCGCCGCAAGAAGGTGAAGAAACCGCCGCAACCCATTGACACAGCGCCTCTTTATGTGGATGGCGCATGGCGGGACGTGGCCGTTTACGAGCGCAAGAAACTCAAGCCCGGCCAGAAGGTGGCGGGCCCGGCGCTCATCATAGAGGCCAATTCCACCACCGTGGTGGAGCCCGGCTGGCGGGCCAGGCTCAACCGGCTGGGCCATCTGGTGCTCAAGCGCATCGAGCCTCTGGCGCGGCGCGAGGCCATCGGCACCAGCGCCGACCCGGTCATGCTGGAGGTGTTCAACAATCTCTTCATGGCCATCGCCGAGCAGATGGGCGAGACGCTGAAGAAGACGGCCAGCTCGGTGAACATCAAAGAGCGGCTGGATTTCTCCTGCGCGGTGTTCGACGCCGAGGGCCGCCTTGTCGCCAACGCGCCGCACATGCCGGTGCATCTGGGCTCCATGGATCGCTCCGTGGAGGCGGTGATCGCGCAGAACCCGGACATGAAGCCGGGCGATGTCTTCGTCCTCAACGCGCCCTACAACGGCGGCACGCACCTGCCGGACATCACGGTGGTCACGCCGGTCTTCATGGGACGCGAAAAGCCGCTGTTCTATACCGCCTCGCGCGGCCATCACGCCGACATCGGCGGCAAGGCCCCGGGCTCCATGAGCCCGGACGCCACGCGCATAGACGAGGAAGGCGTGCTCATCGACAACTTCAAGCTGGTGGAAGAGGGTGTCTTCCGCGAACAGGCCATGCGCGAACTGCTGGGCTCGGGCTCCTGGCCGGCGCGCAATCCCGGTCAGAACATCGCCGATCTGAAAGCGCAGGTGGCGGCCAACGAAAAGGGCGTGCGGGAGCTGGAGAAGATGACCGCCCATTTCGGCCTGGAGACGGTGCGCGCCTACATGGGCCATGTGCAGGACAACGCCGAGGAGAGCGTGCGCCGCGTCATCGACGCGCTGAAGGACGGCGAGTTCACCTATGAAATGGACAACGGCGCGCGCATCCGGGTGGCCATCCGCGTCAACCGCGAAAAGCGCCGCGCCACGGTGGATTTCACCGGCACATCGGCGCAATTGCCGGACAACTTCAACGCCCCCGCGCCGGTGACGCGCGCCGCCGTGCTCTATGTCTTCCGCTGCATGGTGGGGGCGGCCATTCCGCTCAACGCCGGATGCATGAAGCCCATCGATCTGGTCATCCCGGAGGATTGCATGCTCAATCCGAAGTATCCGGCCGCCGTCGTGGCGGGCAACGTGGAGACCTCGCAGGCCATCACCGACGCACTCTTCGGCGCCATGAAGGCGCTGGCCGCCTCGCAGGGCACCATGAACAACTTCACCTTCGGCGATGACGAAAAACAGTATTACGAAACCATCTGCGGCGGCGCGGGCGCGGGGCCGGAGTGGGACGGCGAAAGCGCCATCCACACCCACATGACCAACACCCGCCTGACCGACCCCGAGGTGCTGGAGCTGCGCTATCCGGTGCTGCTGGAGAGCTTCAGGGTGCGCGAAGGCTCCGGCGGCGCGGGCAGGCATCGCGGCGGCGGCGGCGTGGAGCGCGTCATCGCCTTCAGGAAGGACATGCAGGCCTCGCTGCTGACCAACCGGCGCAGGGTCTGCCCCTTCGGGCTGGAAGGCGGCGAAGCGGGCCAGTGCGGCGAAAACGCCATCCGCCGCGAAGGCGGGCGCGAGGAGCCCCTGCCGTCCTGCGTCACCCTGCCTGTAAAGGCCGGCGAGGCCATCATCATCCGCACACCGGGCGGCGGCGGCTATGGCAAGGCGTGAAAGCGTGAAAGACCAGCGGGGCCGTCAATCGCCGGATGAAGATGGCTCTTCCGGATGGGGATCCAGCGTCTGCGCGTAGGCCAGCAGATCGGCGATCTGTTTCATGTCCAGAAAGCGCAAACTGAGCATGTCCGCGCCGGGCACGCCGTTTCGTATCTTGTGCAGGGCCTGTTCGGGGCGGTAGCGCGTCACCCAGCCGAGGGCCGGGCGATCGCCCGGCTCGCCCTCGATATAGGCCTTGCCGTCGGCCTGATGGCAGGAGATACACACGCCCTCGAAAATGTCCTTGCCGGGCAGCACATCGCCCCTGGCGCGGCCTGTTTTGTCCAGCACCTGCGTGACGTCATGCTGGCCGCGGGCGATGAAGAAGGCCAGGGCGTTGAGCATGGGCGGGGGCAGAACGCGGTTGAACTCCGGGTGTCTGGCGCGAATACGCCGGGCCACATCCGCTTGCGTCTTGCCATCCAGCGGGCGCAGGGAGACGAAGCGGGGCGAGTTGCGCAGTTTCTTCAACTGGCCTTCGCGGCCCCGGTAGTCCCAGCCGTGACAGGCCACGCAGCGCCATGTGTCCGCCGCCGGAATGTCCGCGCCGGCCGGATATTGCGGATTGCGCCCCTTTGGCGGCGCGATGTTGAGAGCGCTCCACAGATTGTCATAGAGCTTGCCGCCCAGGGAGATCAGCCATTTCTTGCCGATGATGTCCTTGTCATCGCCGCCGCCCGCCTGCGCGAGAGCGGGAGCAAGGGCCAGGCCCAGAGCGAGCGTGATCGTGGCGAGCGGTTTCATGGCGGGTTCCCTCGAAGGCTGTTCGTCCAGGGCGAATCCTACATCCGTTCATGCCGGGGCGGATTGATCCCGGTCAAACTGGCGGGAAGGCCGCGCTGGCCGGGAGCGGATCAGATATCCAGCGAGATGATGACCGGGACGTGATCGGAGGGCTTGGCCCAGCCGCGCACGGACTTGTCCACCCGCGCTCCCGTCAGGCGGTCTGCGGCCTGCGGCGAGAGCAGGAAGAAGTCGATGCGGATGCCGTTGTTCCTGCGCCAGGCGCCGCCCTTGTAGTCCCAGAATGTATAGATGCCCGGCTCCGCCGTCCAGGCGCGCAGGGCATCCGTCAGGCCGAGGTTGAGCAGCCTGCGCCAATGCGCCCGGGCCTGCGGCGAATAGAGCGCGTCATCGAGCCAGTTGTCGGGAAACTCGGCATCCTGCGGCGTAGGGATGACGTTGTAGTCGCCGCCGATGGCGAAGGGCTCTTCCAGCTTGAGCATGTCCTTCACGTGGGCCTCCAGGGCCTCCATCCAGCGCATCTTGTAATCGAACTTGTCCGATCCGACCGGGTTGCCGTTGGGCGCGTAGAGGCTGACGGCCCGCAACAGGCCCTTGTCCCCGGGAATGGAGGCCTCCATGTAGCGCGCCTGCGCATCATCTTCCATGCCGGGCAGGCCGCGCGTCACATCCTCCATGGGCCGTCTGGAGAGGATGGCTACGCCGTTGAAGCCCTTCTGGCCGTGGGTTTCGACATTGTAGCCAAGCTCCTCGAAGGGCGCGCGCGGAAAAACCTCGTCGAGGCATTTGATCTCCTGCATGCACAGAACGTCCGGTTTTTCCTGCTCCAGCCATTTGGTGATGGTTTCCAGGCGGGCGCGCACGCCATTGACGTTCCAGGTGGCGATGTCCATGCGGTTCTTCCTTCTCAAGAGCTCTTAACGGCGGCGCACCTGACACAGGATGACCCAGGGCTGACTGGCGCAGCCGTTGGGCCAGTAGAGCGTGGCCTCGCCGGGGCGATACATGCCGCAGGTGCTGCCGCCGCCGCAATCGCAGCCTCTTGTGAGGGCGCATTGGCCGGAGCGGGTGGGCCGCCAGGGCGTGCTCCAGGGGCCTCTCGGGCCGCCGGGGCCGCGCAGCTTCGTCCATTTGTAAAGCGCGCCGGAGGCGGGCGGGCGGCGGTAACGCGGCCGGCCGGTGTCCAGAACGCCGTCACGCGGGCGGCGCGGCGGCGGCATGGCGGAGTTTTCGTTCTCGCAGCGCAGCACGGCGGCGCGGCGCGTGGCCAGGGCGGAGCGGCGCTGGGCGACGGTTGCGTTGCGGCACCATCTGAAGATTTTCGCCTCGTCGGTCGTCCACCAGGGGCCGAAGAACCCGCAGCGGGCGCGCAGGGCGCGGCGCGCCAGGGCCGAGGCCAGCCGCGAAAAGCGCGCGCACGATTCCAGATCGCCGCCCGCGCGCGCGCCGCGCATTTCCGGCGGCTGGTTGCGGCACTGGCGGATCAGCCGCGTGCGCGCGGCGGTGTTGGCCTGCGCCGCGGAGGGCGGGTTTTTCAGGCACCAGTTGTAATAGCCGTTGTAACTGGCGTTCCAGCGCGCTCCGCCATAGCCGCAGCCCAGCTCACGGTTGAGGGCGCTGGCGGCGCGCGCCTTGCGGGCGTAATCGGCGCAGGCGGCGGCCTTTTGCGGATCGATGCGCGGCCTGGGCAGGGTGGTGTCTTCCGGCGGCTGGCTGGTGTCCCGGACGGGCGGCTCGGGCGCTTGATCATCCGCCGGTGTTCCGGCGGGCGGCGGGGTTTCGCCGCCGGGAGTCTCTTGCGGTTTCCGGGGCTCTTGCGGCTCTTGCCGTTCCGGCGTTTGCGCTTCCGGCTTGTCCGGCTCTTGCCGTTCCGGCGTTTGCGCTTCGGGCTTGTCCGGCTCCGCCTTGACGGGGGGCAGGGGCTTTTTGTCCACGCCATCAGATCGCTTGCCGGAATCGGGTTTTTGAGTCTCCGCCGGTGTTTGCGTTTTCGCACCGGGCTTTTCATCCGGCTGGCCGGCGGGCGGCGTCCGCGCCGGAGCCTCCTTTCCGGGCTCCTTCGGCTTTTCTTCTTTAGGCTTTTCTTTCGCGGGCTTCTCTCCAGCCCGGGCCGCGCCGGGCAGGGAAAAACCGCTTTTCACCCCGGAGATGCAGCATGTGTCGCTGGATTTTTTCGTCAGCTTGTCCTTGAGAAAGCACTTGGCCCGCTTGCCGCGCTTGCCGGGCCATGAAAATGTCCAGGCCTTGCAACGGCTGTCCCTGGCGCAGACATTGGCGCAGAAGGAGGGCACGGGCGAGATCAGCGAAAAATTGCGGTAATCCCCGCCGGGCAGATCGGTGTCGGCCATGTTGCCGGCCCATGCCGGAGCGGAAAGGAAAAACACGGGGAGCATCAGGGCAAGGCGCGCGGCCCGGGCAAATCGCGAGAATAGCATTCTTGTTGTCCACCTTTTGTCAGTCCGCCCGCTCGCATGCATTTATATATGCTGGCGGAGATTTGTCCATCATGTGGCGGCTCGTCATGTTTTTCCCCGCCATCAGGACATTTTGGCTGTTTCCCCGCCGCGATGTTCGGTGATAAACACATGCGGGGTGAGCGATTCAGGAAAAAAGACGAAGGCTTCATGAACAGCGACGAGTTCTACCGCATCAAGCGCCTGCCGCCCTATGTTTTCGAGCAGGTCAACAAGCTCAAGGCGGCGCAAAGGGCCAGAGGCGCGGACATCATCGATCTCGGCATGGGCAATCCCGATCTGCCGACGCCGGAGCACATCAACGCCAAGCTGATCGAGACGGTGGGCAAGCCGCGCACCAACCGTTATTCGGCCTCGCGCGGCATTCCCGGCCTGCGCCGCGCCCAGGCGGCCTATTACGAGCGCCGCTTCGGCGTCCGGCTTGATCCCGATACGCAGATCGTCGCCACCCTTGGCTCCAAGGAGGGCTTCGCCAACATGGCCCAGGCGATCACCGCGCCGGGCGACGTGGTGCTGGCCCCCAACCCGACCTATCCCATTCACGCCTTCGGCTTCCTCATTGCCGGCGGCACTATCCGCCAGGTGCCCGCCGAGCCGGGAGATGCCTTCTTCGCCGCCCTGCACAGGGCGCTCAATCATTCGGTGCCCAGACCGCTGGCGGTGGTGCTCAACTATCCCTCCAACCCGACGGCCTATGTGGCCGGTCTGGATTTCTACCGCGAGGTGGTGAAGTTCGCCCGCAGGCATGATCTCATCGTGCTCTCCGATCTGGCCTATGCGGAGATCTATTTCACCGGTACCCCGCCGCCGTCGATCCTTCAGGTGGAAGGGGCGATGGATGTGGCGGTGGAGTTCACCTCCCTGTCCAAGACCTATTCCATGCCCGGCTGGCGCATGGGCTTCGCGGTGGGCAACGAACGGCTGATCAGCGCTCTTGCGAGGGTGAAGTCCTATCTCGATTACGGCGCCTTCACGCCCATTCAGGTGGCGGCGACGGCGGCGCTGAACGGCCCGCAGGATTGCGTGGAGGAGGCGCGCGCCATCTACCGCTCGCGCCGCGACGTGCTGGTGGAGTCCTTCGGCAAGGCCGGGTGGGAGATTCCCGCCCCGCCGGCCACCATGTTCGCCTGGGCTCCGCTGCCGGAGGCCTTCCGCGGCATGGGCTCGCTAGCCTTCGCGGAGCTTTTGCAGCAGGAGGCGGAGGTGGCGGTGTCTCCCGGCGTCGGCTTTGGCGAGGAGGGCGAGGGCTTCGTGCGCATCGCCCTGGTGGAAAACGAGCAGCGCATCCGCCAGGCGGCGCGGAATCTGCGCAGATTTCTTGAAAAACACGGCGGAAAAGGCCACAAAAGCTGATCTTTTCCGCATTGAACCGGCTGGAATCGCATTCTGATGAGCAAACCTTTGAAAATCGGCCTGGCGGGCCTTGGCACCGTGGGCACCGGCGTGCTGGATCTTCTGCGCGAAAACGGCGCGCTGCTGGAAAAGCGATGCGGGCGGGCCATCGAGGTCACGGCCGTTTCCGCCCGCTCGCGCAAGGCCAGGCGCGGCGGTCATGACATGAGCGCCTATGCCTGGTTCGATGACCCGGTGGAAATGGCGCGCTCCGGCGATATCGATGTTCTGGTGGAGCTGATCGGCGGCGAGGACGGCCCGGCGAAGGCCGCCGTGGAGGCCGCCCTTGCGGCGGGCCGGCATGTGGTGACGGCCAACAAGGCGCTTCTGGCCCATCATGGCGTGGAGCTGGCGCGGATGGCCGAGAAGAGCGGAGCCGCGCTGAACTTCGAGGCCGCCGTGGCCGGGGCCATTCCCATCGTCAAGACCATGCGCGAGAGCCTGGCGGGCAACCGCGCGGCGCGCGTCTTCGGCATTCTCAATGGCACCTGCAACTATATCCTCACCAAGATGGAGGACGAGGAGCGCGATTTCGCCGATGTGCTCAAGGAGGCCCAGGAGCTGGGCTACGCGGAGGCCGATCCCAGCTTCGACGTGGGCGGCTTCGACGCGGCGCACAAGCTGGCCATCCTGACCTCGCTGGCCTTCGGCGTGGAGATCAATTTCGCCGATGTCTATGTGGAGGGCATCGAGAACGTCACCCTCAACGACATCCGCTACGCGCGCGGCCTTGGCTATCGCATCAAGCTGCTTGGCGTGGCGGTGGATACCGGCGACGGCGTGGAGCAGAGAGTGCATCCGACGCTTGTGCCGCTCGGCTCGCCCATCGCCGAGGTCAACGGGGTGTTCAACGCCGTGGCGGTGCGCGGCGATTTCGCCGGCGACATCATGCTGTCTGGGCGCGGCGCGGGGGCGCATCCGACGGCCTCGTCGGTGGTCGGCGACATCGCCGATATCGCGCGCGGCGTCATCGTGCCGCCGCTTGGCGTTCCGGCGGACAGGCTGGCGCCGAGCAGGCGGGCCCGCATGCGCGCCCACGAGGGCGGCTATTACGTGGCCATGGAGCTTGCCGACAAGCCCGGCGAGGTGGCCGCCGTGGCGCGGATTTTCGCCGGCGCGGGCATTTCCATCGAAAGCATCGTGCAGAAGGGCCGGGCCATTTCGCGCGTCGTGCCTCTGCGCGAGGGCGAGATGGTGCGCGAGACCGCGCCCTTCATCCTGATTACCCATGACACGCTGGAAAGCGCCATGCGCGGGGCGCTGGAACGCATTGAACGGGACGGCCATTGCGCGGGCCGGCCGCGCATGATCCGCATAGAGCGCTTCTAGGTATCCGCAAAGCCAAACCCGGGGCAGGGGAGACGACGCCATGCTCAACCGCACGCTGACCATCGAGACCGCCCGCGTCACCGAGGCCGCCGCCATCGCCGCTTCGGCCATGCGCGGGCGCGGAGACGAACGCGCCGCCCACGAGCGGGCCGTGCAGGCCATGCATCTTGCGCTCAACAAGCTCTCCATGAGCGGGCGCATCGTCATCGGCGAAGGCGACGCCCAAAGCGCCGCGCATCTCTATCATGGCGAGGTGCTGGGCGATGGCGGCGCGCAAATGGACATCGCCGTGGCCCCGCTGGAGGGCGACACACTGACTGCCAAGGACATGCCCGGCGCGCTCTCCGTGGCCGCCCTGGCCGAGCGCGATTCGCTGCTCAGCGTGCCTGGCTGCTACATGGACAAGATCGCCATCGGCGGGGATTATCCTGACGGGCTCGTCGATCTCGACCTGCCGCCGGCGGAGAACCTCAACAGGCTGGCCGAAGCCAAAGGCGTGCCGGTGGAGGAGATCACCGTGTGCATTCTCGACCGTCCGCGGCACGCGCGGCTGATCGACGAGGTGCGCGAGGCCGGGGCCGCCGTGCGGCTGATCACCGATGGCGACATCGCGGGCGTCATCCATGTCACCGATCCGGAGGAAACCGGCATCGACATCTACATGGGCTCAGGCGGCGCGCCCGAGGGCGTGCTGGCGGCGGCGGCGCTGTCGTGCATCGGCGGGCAGATGCAGACGCGCCTTGTCGTGCGCTCGCGCGAGGACGCCGCCGCCATCGAGCGGGCCGGCATCGAAGAACCGGAGCGCAAGTTCACGCTGGAGGACATGGTGAAGGGCGATGTCATCTTCGCCGCCACCGGGGTGACGGACGGCTCCATGCTGCGCGGCGTGCGGGTGCGCCCCGGTTATGTCTCCACCAATACCGTCTCCATGCGGGCCAAATCCGGCACCGTGCGCTGGAGCCGCGCCCGGCGGCGCATCGGCGGCAAGAGCCCGGCGGAGCTGGCGGCGCATGGCGGCACGCTCTCATGAGCATCGGCCCGGCGGGCGCGCAAGAGCGCCTTTTTCTCGATGTCGCGCAGTCCGTCTCCGGCAAGGCCTGGGTGGAGCGCGGCGGCGATGCGCGCACCGCCCTGGCCATCGCCCAGCGCCACGATCTGCCCGAAATCCTCGGCCGCGTGCTGGCGGCGCGCGGGGTGGGGATAGATGAGGCGGCGGAATACCTGAACCCGACGCTGCGCGCCCTCATGCCGCCGCCGGAGACGCTGCGCGGCATGGAACGCGGCGCGCGGCGCATCGCCCGGGCCGTCATGGAGGGCGAGCCGGTTGGCGTCATCGGCGATTACGACGTGGACGGCACATGCTCCACGGCCATGATGACGCAGTTTCTGCGCGCCTGCGGCCTGAATCCCAAAGTGCATATTCCGCACCGGGTTGAGGAGGGCTATGGCCCCTCCATCGGCGCGGTGGACGGCTTCGCGGAGGCGGGCGTCAGACTGGCTGTCACGCTCGATTGCGGCGCCATGGCGCACGAGGTTCTGGCCCACGCGGCGGCGCGCGGGCTGGATACGGTGGTGGTGGATCATCACCAGATGGGGGAGGCCCTGCCAAGGGCGCACGCGGTGATCAACCCCAACAGGCCGGATGACCAATCTGGTCTGGGGCATCTGTGCGCCGCCGGGGTGGCCTTCATGCTGATCGCGGCGGTGGCGCGGGAACTGGGCATGGCCGGGTTCTGGGAAACCCGCGAAAAGCCCGATTTGCTGCAATGGCTGGATCTGGTGGCGCTGGCCACGGTGTGCGACGTAGTGCCCCTGCGCGGGCTGAACCGCGCCTATGTGCGCCAGGGCCTGCGCGTCATGGAGCGCCGGGCGCGCCCGGGGCTGGCGGCGCTGGCCGATGTGGCGGGGCTGAAGCGCAAGCCGGATGTCCATGCCCTGGGCTTCGTGCTCGGCCCGCGCATCAACGCGGCTGGGCGCATCGGCCATGCCAGCGAGGCGCTGGACATGCTCACCGCGCCGGACATGGCCACGGCGCAAAGGCTGGCGGCGCGGCTGGAGAAGATGAACAAGGCGCGCCAGGAGCTGGAGCAGCGCCTGCTGGAGGAGGCCACGGGCGAAGCCCTGAAGCTGGGCGCGGGCGAGGGCGAGGGGGAAAAGCGCCCCCTCGTGGTGGCCGGGGAGGACTGGCATCCGGGCGTTCTGGGGCTCATCGCCTCCAGGCTGAAGGAGAAGTTCTCCGCCCCCGTCATCGCCCTGGGGATAGACGCGGCCAGGGGGGCGGCCTCCGGCTCGGGGCGCTCCATCTCCGGGGTGGACATCGGCCGGGCGGTGGCCCGCGCGGTGGCCGAAGGCGTGCTGGAAAAGGGCGGCGGGCACGCCATGGCGGCGGGCATGTCGCTCGATGCCGCCCGGGTGGACGAATTGCGCGCCTTCATGGAAGAGGCCATGCGCGCCGAGCTGGCCGGGCTGCCGGACGCGCCAAGGCTGGCCATCGACGGGGCCCTGGCGGCGGGCGGGGCGACAGCGGATCTTGTGGAGCTGCTGGAGCGCGCCGGGCCCTTTGGCGCGGGCAATCCTTCCCCTATGTTCGCCTTTCCGGCGCATCGGGTGAGCTGGGCATCGGTTGTGGGCGGCGCGCATGTCAAATGCACCCTGAAGGCCGGGGACGGCTCCACCATCAAGGCCATCGCCTTCCGCGCCCTGGACACGGATCTGGGTGAGACTCTGCTCAACGAGCACACCCGGCCCATGCACATCGCCGGGCGGCTGGCCATCGACGACTGGCAGGGCCGCCACGCCGCACAGGTAATGATTTCGGACGCGGCGAAAATGGCGTGAAAAAAGCGCCTTTTGTGCATTCCGGGCTCTTGCGCGGGCGCGAAAAGGCCCCTATAGAATGCGCGCACCAAGCGCCCTTCGTCTATCGGCTAGGACGCCAGCCTTTCACGCTGGAAAGAGGGGTTCGATTCCCCTAGGGCGCGCCATTTCCGCGAAATCCGCAAAAAACCATTCGATTCCTTCCTTTGCCCAAGCGGGTTATTACGTGCAACCCGCGGCGCGCCGCATGATGCGCGGTCAGGATGACTGGGACTTGCCCATTTTCCGCCTGTTTCTGCTGCGATGGAGGGCGCGGGCGCGGATGAGGCAATGCAAGACGTTCAGGAGCAGGACATGAAGAGATTTTCCACCCTGATGGCCGCGGCGGTGATCGCGGCGCTTTCCGCCGGCGCCGCCGAGGCAAAGCCGGTTTCCGGCTCCGTGTTGCGGAAATACGCGCGCGGTGTTCATCTGGCCTATTGGAAGGGCAAGAAGGCGCGGGTGCAGCTTTTCACGAACGGCACCTTGCGCGCCCGGCATTCCAACAAGGTCGATGTGGGCCGCTGGTCGATCAAGGGCAATGTCATGTGCGTCACCTTCAAGGTCTGGACGCACAACAAGCCCAAATGCGGCACTGTGGAAGATCATGGCCCGTGGCTCATAGGGCTGAAAAACTCCAAGGGCGTGCCAAGGCTGAAATTCCACAAATAGGCGGCTCCGGTGGCATGTGCGGCGGCGGACTTGTGGAAAAGAGCCTGCCGTGTGCTACAAGTCCGCCCATGAATCTGGAAGAGCTCTATACGCCGCGCATTCTGGCGCTGGCCACGCAAATCCCCCATCTGGGGCGGCTGGAGAACCCGGACGCCTCGGCCTCCCTGCATTCCAGGCTGTGCGGCTCGCGCATCACGGTGGATATTGGCCTTGATGATGGCCGCATTGTCCGCTTCGCTCAGGATGTGCAAGCCTGCGCGCTGGCCCAGGCCTCCGCCGCCATCATGGGGCAACAGGTTCTGGGGCGAAGCGCAAAGGACATGCGCGCCGCGCGCGAGGCCTTGCGCGCCATGCTGAAGGAGGCCGCCGCGCCGCCCGCCGGGCGCTGGAGCGCACTGGCGGAGCTGGAGCCGGTGCGCCATGTGCCCATCCGTCACGATTCGGTGCTTTTGCCCTTTGACGCCGTGCTGGCGGCGCTGGAGAAGGCCAGTGTCTGAGGCACAAGGCAAACGCCCCGGCCCCGTGGCGCTGCTGCTGCTGGCGCTGATCCGCCTTTATCAGCTCACGCTTTCCGCCTTCATCGGCAGAAGCTGCCGGCATCTGCCTACCTGCTCGCACTATACGCAGGACGCCATCCGCATGCATGGCGCATGGGCCGGCTTCTGGCTGGGCTTCTGGCGCGTCTTGCGCTGCCATCCCCTGGGCACGCATGGCCTTGATCCCGTGCCGGAAGAGGGCGTGGAGAAATAC
>JALUFY010000142.1 GCA_027051995.1 Hyphomicrobiales bacterium | reverse complement strand
CGACGAAAACGGCGCGCTGGCCTCGTCGGGGCGGCCCGCCGCGGCCAGCGCGCCGTTTTCGTCGAGCGGCTTTCCGGCGTGTTTCATCATCCAGTCATCGAGCAGCGCGTTGCCGGGGCCGCAATCGAAGGCCAGCAGCTTTCCCGCGCCGCCGATCCAGGTGACATTGGCGACCCCGCCGATATTGACGAAGGCCACCGGCGCGCGCTCCAGCCCGGCCGCCAGGGCGCGGTGATAGACGGGGATGAGCGGCGCGCCCTGCCCGCCGTGCGCCACGTCATTGGCGCGCATGTCCCAGACGGTGGTCACGCCCGTGGCATTGGCCAGCCGCGCGCCATCGCCGATCTGCACGGTGAGGCCTTTTTCAGGCCGGTGCAGCAGCGTCTGGCCATGAAAACCGATCAGGCCGATTTCCATATCATGCTCTTCGCGGAAGCCCCTGACGGCGGCGATGTGGGCCTCCGTCACCGCTTCCTCGGCCTCCCTGATGACGCCGGGGCGAGCGGCGCGATCCGTCATGCCCCGCGCTTCCCTCATGGCCTGGGCCAGCAAGCAGCGCATCATGCGGTTGTATGGAAAGCTCATGGCGGCGAGAGGCTCGATGATCCGCTCGCCGTCGGTACGCAGGAGGGCCGCGTCGATGCCATCCATGGAAGTGCCGCTCATCAGACCAAGCGCCGTGAAGATGTCCTTTGCCATTTGGCCCCCCGCCGTGTTATTCCCCCGCCACGTTCTCACTCTTAGCACGGCTTTCACGCATCATGGGCAAGTTCAAATCCGATTTCCTGCGCATTCTCGACGAGCGCGGCTTCATCCACCAGATTTCCGATCCCGAGGCGCTGGACGAAAAGGCGGCCAGGGGGCCGATTACCGGCTATATCGGCTTCGACGCCACGGCCTCGTCGCTGCATGCGGGCTCGCTTCTGCCCATCATGATGCTCTACTGGATGCAGCAGACCGGCCACAGGCCGGTGGCGCTGATGGGCGGCGGCACAACGAAAGTGGGCGATCCCTCCGGCAAGGACGAGACGCGCAAGCTGCTCAGCGAGGAACAGATCACCGCCAATCTGAAGGGCATCAAGCAGGTCTTTTCGAAATTCCTCGATTTCGGGCCGGGCAAGGCCATCATGGCCAACAACGCCGACTGGCTGGACAATCTGAACTACATCGCCTTCCTGCGCGACTACGGGCGGCATTTCACCATCAACCGCATGATGACCTTCGAATCGGTGAAGATGCGGCTGGAGCGCGAACAGCCGCTGACCTTCCTCGAGTTCAACTACATGATCCTTCAGGCCTACGATTTCCTCGAGCTCTACCGGCGCGAGAACTGCGTCCTGCAAATGGGCGGCTCGGATCAGTGGGGCAACATCATCAACGGCATGGAGCTGATTCGCCGCGTCGAGGGCGCGCAGGCCCATGCGCTGACCTCGCCGCTGCTGACCACCGCCTCGGGCGCCAAGATGGGCAAGTCCGTCGGCGGGGCCGTGTGGCTGAACGCCGATCTGCTCAGCCCCTATGAATACTGGCAATACTGGCGCAACACGGAAGACGCAGACGTGGGCCGCTTCCTGCGGCTGTTCACCACCCTGCCGCTGGACGAGATCGCGCGGCTGGAGGCGCTCCAGGGCGCGGAGATCAACGAGGCCAAGAAGGTGCTGGCCAGCGAGGCCACGGCCATGCTGCACGGGCGCAAGGCTGCGGAAGAGGCGGCGGCGACGGCGCGCAAGACCTTCGAGGAAGGCCGTCTGGGGGAGGCCCTGCCCACCTTCGAGATCCCGGCGTCAAGCCTTGAAGAGGGTCTGGGGCTGCTTACCGCCATGGTCACGGCGGGGCTGGCCAGGAGCAACGGCGAGGCCCGCCGGGCGGTGAAATCCGGCGCGGTGAAGGTGAATGATGAAAAGGCGGCGGATGAGCGCATGATGCTGACGCCGGATCATGTCAACGCCGATGGCGTCATCAAGCTCTCCTTCGGCAAGAAACGCCATGCCCTGCTGAAGCCTGTGTGAGGCTGGAATGGCCGCAAGCGCAGGTATGCCTGCCCGGATATGATGGGGCCTAACTCCCCTCCCCCAGCCCCAGGCTGCTCCACATCTCATCGACGCGCTGTTTCGTGGCCGCGTCCATGTCCAGCACGCGGCCCCACTCGCGGGTGGTTTCGCCTCCCGTTTTCGTCGTGGCGTCCAGGCCCAGCTTGCCGCCAAGGCCCTCCACGGGGCTTGCGAAGTCGAGGTAGTCGATGGGGGTGTTTTCCACCAGCATGACGTCGCGCGCGGCGTCGAAGCGGGTGGAGATCGCCCACATGACATCCGGCCATGAGCGGGCGTCGATATCGTCATCGACGATGATCAGCAGCTTGGTGTAGGAGAACTGGCGCAGATAGCTCCACAGGCCCATCATGACGCGCCGCGCATGGCCCGGATAGCGCTTTTTGATGGCGCAGACGCCGATGCGGTAGGAGCAGCCCTCCGGCGGCAGCCAGAAATCCGTGATCTCGGGGAACTGCTGTTGCAGGAGCGGCAGGAAGACCTCGCCCATCGCCTCGGCCATGACGGAGGGCTCGTCGGGCGGGCGGCCCGTGAAGGTGCTCAGATAGAGCGGATCGCGGCGCATGGTGATGGCCGTGAGATTGAAGACGGGGAAGCGCTCCACGGAATTGTAATAGCCTGTGTGATCGCCATAGGGCCCCTCTTCCGCCGTCTCGCTGATGGAGACCGTGCCCTCCAAGATGATTTCGGCATTGGCCGGCACGAGAATATCCTGCGTCCTGGCCATCGTCAGCTCGCCGCGCGCCCCGCGCAGCAGCCCGGCGTAATGGAACTCGCTCAAGGTCTCCGGCACCGGGGTAACGGCGGCCATGATGGTGGCCGGATCGGCGCCTATGGCGATGGCGGCGGGCATGTCCCGGCCGGCCTCCTTCCATTCCAGATGATGCATGGCTCCGCCGCGATGGGCCAGCCAGCGCATGATGGCCGCACGCGGGCTGAGCTTCTGCATGCGATAGACGCCGATGTTGCAGCGCGCGGCGTCCTTCGCGCCGGCGACCGGCGGGCGGGTGATGACCAGCGGCCAGGTGATCAGCGGCGCGGGCTCGCCGGGCCAGCATGTCTGGATGGGAAGAGCGTCCAGCGAGGCCGCCTCCCCCTCCAGCACCTGCCGCTGGCAGGGGGCGCGGGAGATGATTTTCGGGCGCATGGCCAGGGCCTCGCGCAGCATGGGCATGGCGGACAGTGCCTCCTTCATGCCCTTCGGCGGGGCGGGCTGGCGCAGAAAGGCCAGCTTTTCGCCCAGGGCGCGCAGCCCATGGGCCTCCACGCCCATGCCCCAGGCGGCACGGCGCACCGTGCCGAAGAGATTGACCAGCACCGGCATGGCCGCCTTTTCGCCACGCTCGTTCACCGGATACTCGAACAACACGGCGGGGCCGCCGGAGCGGATCAGGCGGCGGTGAATCTCCGTCATCTCCAGGGCGGTGGAGACTGGCGCGCTCACGCGGCGCAGCTCCCCGCGCTCCTCAAGCCAGGAGAGAAACCCGCGCAAATCAGTAAATTTCGGCACATCCCGCGACATGCCCGCGACACTGAGCCCATCCGCCGGACAATTGCAATGACGTGGGTCAAGAAGGGGCGGATTGGTGCGGGGGATGCAGGGCATGCACCCCTGCTCCCGTCCCGGCAATTCAGGGCGGAATGCTCCGGCGGCCTGAAGGGAACGGATTTCGCCGTCCCGTCCGGCAAAGCCCCCGGTTGCATTCTCATCAGGGTTTCAGAATCCTCAGCTCAGTCCCAGCCACCAGGCGGCCAGGCCGAGGAAGGCGAAGAAGCCCACCACGTCCGTCACCGTGGTGACGAAGATCGTCGAGGCCAGGGCCGGATCGGCGCCAATCCTGTCCAGCGCCAGGGGGATGAGTATGCCCGCCAGGGCCGCCGCCAGCAGATTGACCACCATCGCCATGGCGATCACCAGCCCCAGTTGACCGGAGCCGAACCACCACCAGGTGAACAGGCCCATGATGAGGGCGAAGATCAGCCCGTTGAGCAGCCCCACGGCCACCTCGCGGTTGATGAAGCGCATCATGTTCACCCGCCCCAGCTCATGCGTCGCCAGGGCGCGCACCGCCACCGTCATGGTCTGGGTGCCCGCGTTGCCGCCCATCGAGGCGACAATGGGCATCAGCACCGCCAGCGCCACCATCTGCTGGATCGTCGCGTCGAACAGCGAAATGACCCATGAGGCCAGCACCGCCGTGCCCAGATTGATGAACAGCCAGACAAAGCGCCCGCGCGTCGTCTCCCAGACGGAATGGGTGATCTCCTCGTCGCGCACGCCGGCCAGGCTCAGCATGTCCTCCTCGGCCTCTTCTTCCAGAACGTCCACGATGTCGTCGATGGACAAGGAGCCGATCAGCCGCCCGGAATCATCCACCACCGGGGCCGACACCAGATTGTAGTGCTCGA
>JALUFY010000141.1 GCA_027051995.1 Hyphomicrobiales bacterium | reverse complement strand
GGCCTGCGCCGCCACACTTGGCCGGCCGCTGGCGCGCGGCAAGGGAATCGTGAAAATCCTTCCCGCCACGGCGGATGCCGCGCGCCTGCGCGCCGAGCTGGCGAATGGGCGGGCCACATTCGCCTTCATCAAGGCCGGGCATCACGCCGCCGCCCTGCGCGGCATGATCGAAGAGGCCGGGTTACTCGACAGGGCCATCGCCATAGAAAACGCCGGCATGGATGATGAACGCATCACGCCGCTGGCCGAGGCCGGGGCGGACATGCCCTATTTCTCCACCATCATGGTTTTCGCCGGAGACGAGACGTGACAACGCCCCTCATCATCGCACCGGGAGAACACGCCCGCGAACTGGCCGGGTGGCTGGCCCGCGATCTGCCCGCCGAAGCGCTTGTCAATCCGGACGATCCGGCGCGCGCCATGCGCGAGGCATTCCAGGGCGGGCGGGCGCTCATCGGCCTGTGCGCGGCGGGCATCCTCATCCGCGCCCTGGCCCCGCTGCTGGCGGACAAGCGCGCCGAGCCGCCGGTCATCGCCGTATCGGCGGACGGGGCCTTCATCGCCCCGCTGCTGGGCGGCCACAACGGGGCGAATGAACTTGCGCGGCGCATCGGCTGGATCACCGGCGGCTGCGCCGCCGTCACCACCGCCAGCGACACCCGCTTCGCCGTGGCGCTGGACGATCCGCCCAGGGGCTGGAAGCTGACCAATCCCGAAGACGTCAAGCCCTTCGCCGCCGCCCTGCTGCGGGGCGAAACCGCGCGCCTTGAGGGCCATGCCCCCTGGCTGGAGAACAGCCGGATTCCCTTCGCCGATGACGGCGCGTTACGCATCACGGTAACGCCTGAAAAGACGCGGGGCGGCCCGGATCATCTGATCTATCATCCGGCCACGGTCTGCATTGGCGCGGGCCTGTCGCGCGGCGCGCCGTCCGAAGAGCTGGCCGCGCTGGTGAGAAAGTCGCTGGAGGAGGCCGGGCTGGCGGGGCAATCCTCCGCCGCCATCGGCACCATCGCCATGAAGGCCGATGAACCCGCGCTCGAGGCCCTTTGCGCCGAATATGACGCACCATTGCGGCTGTTCTCCGCCGGCGAACTGGCGGACGTGGACGCGCCCAATCCCTCATCCATCGTGCGCGCCGAAACCGGCTCGCCATCGGTGGCCGAGGCCGCCGCCCTGCTGCTTGCCGGGAAGGATGGAAAACTGATCGTGGAGAAGCGCAAATCGGCCAACGCCACCTGCGCCATCGCCATCGCCCCGCGCCCGCTGACGCACCCGCCGGGGCGGGCGCGCGGCAGGCTGTTCGTCGTGGGGCTGGGGCCGGGGGATACCGATATGCGCACGCCGCTGGCGTCGCGCGCCCTGTCATGCGCCAGCGACTGGGTGGGCTATGGCCTCTATCTCGATCTCGCCGCTGATATGGCGCAAGGCAAGCGCCTGCATCCCTTCCCCCTCGGCGGGGAGGAAGAGCGGGTGCGCCACGCCATCGCCCTGGCCGCCCAGGGGCGCGACGTGGCCCTGCTCTGTTCCGGAGATGCGGCCATCTACGCCATGGCGGCGCTGGTTTTCGAGGTGCTGGAGCGCGGCGGCGCAAGCGATGACGAAGCGCGTATAAAGGTGGAGGTCATTCCCGGCGTCTCGGCCTTTCAGGCCGCCTCGGCGCGCGCCGGAGCGCTCATCGGCCATGATTTCTGCGCCATCTCCCTCTCCGATCTGCTCACCCCTTGGGAGGTGATCGAACGGCGGCTGAAGGCGGCGGCCAGGGGCGATTTCGTCACCGCGCTCTACAACCCGCGCAGCCGCAAGCGCACCCGCCAGCTTGCGCGGGCGCTCGCCATCCTGCGCGGCGAAAGACCGCCGCGGACCCCGGCCATCATCGCCAGCAATCTGGGCCGCCCCGGCGAACAGGTGCGCGTGCTGCCGCTGGCTGACATTGATCCTGAGCAGGTGGACATGCTCTCCATCGTGCTCATCGGCGCATCGGAAAGCCGCGCCTTCAAACGCGGCGATGGGCGCGCATACGCCTATACGCCGCGCGGCTACGCGGGAAAGGCGAAAAGCTCATGACCGTCTATTTCATCGGCGCGGGGCCGGGCGCGGCCGATCTCGTCACGGTGCGCGCCCTGCATCTCATCAAGCGCTGCCCGGTGTGCCTCTATGCCGGCTCTCTCGTGCCGGAAGAGATCATCGCCAGCGCTCCGGAGGGCGCGCTGGTGCGCGATACCGCAAGCATGACGCTCGAGGAAATCCTCGACGAGATGATCCGCGCCCATGAACAGGGCCATGACGTGGCCCGCGTGCATTCGGGCGATCCATCCATCTACGGGGCTATCGGCGAGCAGATGCGGGCGCTGGAACGGGAAGGCATTCCCTTCGAGATCGTCCCCGGCGTGCCCGCCTTCGCGGCGGCGGCGGCGGCGCTGAAACGCGAGCTGACGCTGCCCGGCGTCTCGCAGACCATCATCCTGACGCGCACATCCGGCAAGGCCTCGCCCATGCCCCCCGGCGAGGAGCTGGAAAGGCTGGCGCGAAGCGGCGCGACCCTGGCCATTCATCTTTCGGTGCGGCGCATCCGCGAGGTGACGCGCGCGCTCATCCCCCATTACGGCCCGGCCTGTCCCGTGGCCGTGGTTTTCCGGGCGAGCTGGCCGGATGAGGAAATCATCACCGGCACGCTGGAGGACATCGCCCGGAAGGTGCGAATCAGAAAGATCACGAAAACCGCGCTGATACTCGCGGGAGGTGTTCTTGCTGGGGAAGGCTTCGCGCAATCATCTCTATACAATCCTGATTTTCATCATATTTACCGCCTTCCCGAAAGAAAAAAGTAACCATATCGCCCCTATCCTCTCTTATGTCTGGATGAATAGACAATGCCGGGGGGCGGCGGCTTTGCTATTTTGCCAGCTCCCAAGGCGGCCCGGGCCCCGGGCCGGCCGGATCACACGCAAAAAACAAGAACCGGCTGAAATCCCATGACAGCACTGGCGGCCAACAAGACCGACGACCACGGCAAGGGACTGGCGATCGCAGCCATTGGCGGCATCCTGTTCACCTTCGACATCCCGCTGCTGCGGCTGGCCAACCCGGATCACGCGGTCAATCAATGGACGCTGATTTTCGGGCGCGGCGTCTTTCTGTTCGTCGCCGTGACCCTGTGGTGGTATTTCTTCCGCTGGCGGCGCGGCCACAGGGAGCTGTTTCTCAATGGCTGGCCGGGCGTCGCCGTGGCGGCCACCAACACCCTGGCGAACATTTTGTTCATCGCCGCCATCGGACGCACCACGGCGGCCAATCTGGTGTTCATCCTGGCGCTTAATCCCATTTTCGCCGCCGTTCTGGCCTGGGCCGTGCTGAAGGAGAAAACGCCCGTCTGGACATGGCTCGCCGTCTTCATGGCCTTTCTCGGCGTCGGCATCATCGTCTCCGACGGACTGCGAACCGGCACGTGGGTGGGCGACATAATGGCCCTCGTGGTGGCCATGTGCACCGCCGTGGCGCTGACCATCATCCGCAAGACGGGGCGCAACGTCGTCACCTCCCTGGCCACCGGATCGCTTGTCTCGGCCCTCATCGCCCTGCACTGGGCCCAGCCCCTGCAACTGAACATGCAGGGCTGGAGCTGGCTGGCGCTCAACGGGCTGATCGTCATGCCGCTGGCCTCGGCGCTCATCGCCATCGGCCCGCGCTACATTCCCTCCGCCGAGGTGGCCATGTTCTTCCTGCTGGACACGGTGCTCACGCCCATCTGGATCTGGCTGCTTTTCGGCGAGGTGCCGACGCCGCGCGCCATGCTGGGCGGGGCCATTGTCATCGTCACGCTTTTCGCCCATTCCCTGTGGCGGTTCCAGATGCACAACAGGCGGCAATCCGGAGGGTGAGGGGTGAACAGGCCGATAGCCAATCCGCTGATCTTTTCGCGCGCCATGGCCCGGCTGGAGAGCCAGATGCGCGACCTGGGCTTCAAGGTGCGCTGCGAGACGGATTTCAGCGCCTTCTCGCGCCTGCGCCGGCAGCTGCGCGGCGCGCCGGAGGCGCCATTGTTCGATCCCGCCGCTACCACGCTGGACAGCGCGCGCGCCTTCTGGATGGCGGCGGAGGACAAGGAAGGCAAAACCCGCGCCCTTCAGGCCTTCCGGCTTGATCTGGCCGATCCCGACCTTGGCGAATGGGCCCTGGGGTGGGTGCTGGGCATTTATCTGAAACGCAACGAGCTGATCATCCCGGCGGCGCTGGAGCCCTCGGAAGCCTCCATCAGCAGGAGCATTTCCGGCCCGGTGGTCTATCACGGCGAGCTGTGGGTGGACCGCAAGGTGCGGGCCCGCAAGCTGGTGGAGCTGTTCTCAAAGCTGGGCATGCTGCTGGCGGCGGTGAAATGGCGGCCCAACGCCATATGGGCGCTCATCGGCAGCGCCATGGCGACGCGCGGCCACATGATCCGCATGGGCTATGCGCGCATGGAGCCCGGCTTCATGCGCGCATAGCC
>JALUFY010000140.1 GCA_027051995.1 Hyphomicrobiales bacterium | reverse complement strand
TGGCCCGTGGAGAAGGTGGAGCGCCTGAAGGTGCTGAAGGAAAACCAGATCAGCTTTGGCGGCTCCAACGCCGAGAGCCTCATGCTGGCCGGCGATCAGAACATCGTCGATATCAAGTTCACCGTGCTGTGGCGCATCCGCGACGCCAGGCAGTTCCTGTTCGACGTGCGCAGCCCCGTCTCCCTGACACGCGTCGTCGCCGAAAGCGCCATGCGCGAAGTCGTCGGCCGCACCCCGGCGGAGGAAATCCGCACCCGGGGCCGCGTCAAGGCGCAGGAGGAGGTGCGCGACCTGATCCAGAGAACCATGGACAATTACAAGGCTGGTGTGCAGATCGTCTCGGTGCAGCTGGAGAAGGCGGACCCGCCGCCGCAGGTGCTGGATGCCTTCGAGGAGGTGCAGCGCGCCGAGCAGAACCAGAGCAAGTTCATCCGCGAGGCCGAGCGCTACCGCAACCGCGTGCTGGGCGAGGCGCGCGGGCGCGCCGCCCAGATCGTCGAGCAGGCCAAGGCCTACAAGGCCAAGGTGGTCGCCGAGGCCAAGGGCGAGGCGGCGCGTTTCGATCAGGTGCGCAAGGAATATGAAAAGGCTCCGGAAGTGACCCGCAAGCGCATCTACATCGAAACCATGGAAAAGGTCATGAAACCCGCCAGCAAGTTCATCATGCAGGATGGCAAGGGCGCGGGCGTCGTGCCCTATCTGCCGCTTAACGAAATGAACAGGCGCGCCCCGGCATCGCGCCTCAGGAAGAGGGCGGGCCAATGAACAACGGACTGAAATCCATCGGACTGATCCTGCTTGGCGTCATCGCCTTCATTCTCTGGTCGTCCATATTCATCGTCGATCAGCGCGAGCAGGTGCTCGTGGTGCGCTTCGGCAAGATCCAGCGCACCGTCTCCGAGCCCGGACTGAACTTCAAGCTGCCCGTTCTCGACGAGCTGGTGCGGGTGGAAAAGCGCATCATGTTCTTCAAGACGCCGGACAAGTCGGTGCAGGTGGTGGATGGCCGCCGCTACATGGTGGACGCCATCACCGTTTTGCGCATCACCGATCCGCGCAAGTTCCGCGAATCCGTCGGCGCTTCGCTGGTGCGCGCCCGCAACCGGCTGGAAACCCGCATCGAGGCCGCCCTGCGCGCCGTTTACGGGCGCAGAACCTTTGACGCGGCCCTGTCCAAGGACCGCGAGGCCATGATGCGCGAAATCGCCTCCATCGTGCGCCCGGAAGCGCGCACCCTGGGCATCGAGGTGGTGGACGTTCGGGTGCAGCGCACCGATCTCATGCCGGAGGTGCTCAAGGACACCTACGAGCGCATGAACGCCGAGCGCTTTGCCGAGGCGGCGCAATTGCGCGCCGTGGGCCGCGCCAAGGCGGCCAAGATCACCGCCGAGGCCGACCGCCAGAAAGTCGAGCAGGTGGCCAACGCGCAGCGCCAGGCAGAGGTGATCCGCGGCGCGGGCGACGCCGAGCGCAACGCCATCTTCGCCAAGGTCTTCGGCAAGGACAGGAAGTTCTTCGCCTTCTACCGCTCCATGAAGGCCTATGAAGAGAGCCTGACGAAGGGAACGACGCTGGTCGTGGAGCCCAAATCGGAGTTCTTCCGCTACTTCGGCAATTCCTCCGAGGCCCCGCTCAAGGGCCGCGCGCCCGCAAAGGCCGCCCCGGCGGGGAATGACGGCGGCGCAGAGTCCGGCAAGGCGGCGGCGCAACAGGGCTCCGCCCAATGACGGCGATGATCGTGGGCTCCATCGGCTTCGTGCTGGTCATCGAGGGATTGCTTTACGCCATCGCCCCGCACAGGCTGAAGCAGATGGCGGCCATCATCCTGCACATGCGCGATGACCAGTTGCGCGCCGGCGGGCTGTTCGCCATCGGCGTTGGCGTGCTGATTGTCTATTTCGCCAGGGTCGTCCTGGCTGGTTAAGTGTCCAAACGGCACCAGGAGGGAGAAACAGATGGCTTTCGCGGCGAAACGGATGGCGGCGGCCTGCGCGGCGCTGATGCTGCTGGCGGGCGCGCCCATTGGCGCGGCCGTGGCGCAAACCCAGGGCGAAAAGGTCAGCGGATTTCAGCCGCCCCAGTCGGTGGCCCCGCTGGCGCGCGAGCTGAGCAAGGCGGTGGTCAACATCTCCACCACCTTCAAGCGCAAGGGCATCCTGCCCAGCCCGCACGGCGGCGCGCCCTTCGACGAGGAGTTCAAGAAGTTCTTCAAGCGCCGGGGCGGCAGGATTCCGCCCGGCCATGGCGGGCGCAAGGCATCGGCGCTGGGCTCCGGCTTCATCATCGACCCCAGGGGCATCGTCATCACCAACAATCACGTCATCAAGGGGGCCGACGAAATCTACGTCATCCTCAAGGATGGCGCGCGCCTGAAGGCGAAGCTGCGCGGCCATGATCCCAAGACCGACATCGCGGTGCTGGAGGTGAAGCCGGAAAAGCCCCTGCCCCATGTCGCCTTCGGCGATTCGGACAAGGCGGAGGTGGGCGACTGGGTGATGGCCATCGGCAACCCCTTCGGCCTTGGCGGCACGGTCACCCTGGGCATCGTCTCGGCGCGCGGGCGCGACATCAACTCCGGCCCCTATGACGACTTCATCCAGACCGACGCGGCCATCAACAAGGGCAATTCCGGCGGCCCGCTGTTCAACATGAAAGGCGAGGTCGTGGGCGTCAATTCGGCCATTCTCTCGCCGTCCGGCGGCTCGGTGGGCATCGGCTTTTCCATTCCCTCCAATCTGGCCAGGAAGGTGGTGGCGCAGCTCATCAAGTATGGCGAGACGCGCCGCGGCTGGCTGGGCGTGCGCGTGCAGACGGTGACCAGGGAGCTGGCCGAGGGCCTGGGGCTCGATACGCCGCGCGGCGCGCTGGTGGCCGATGTCACGAAGGGCGGCCCGGCGGAGAAGGCGGGCGTCAGGCCGCGCGACGTCATCGTGGAATTCAATGGCGTGAAGGTCAGGCGCATGCGCGATCTGCCGCGCATCGTCGCCGAAACGCCGGTGGGCGCGGAAGTCGCGGTCAAGCTGATGCGTGACGGCAAGCCGCTCACCGTCAAGGTCACGCTCGGGCGGCTGGAAAAAGGCGAGAAACTGGCCGCCGCACAGGAAAAGAAGAAGCTTGAGGCGGCGAAAAAGCACAAGACCTCCCTGCTGCTCGGCATGAAACTCGCGCCGCTGGATGCGCAAACGCGCAAGACCTTCGCCATTCCCGAAAAGGTGAAAAAGGGCGTCGTGGTGCTCTCCGTGACCGAAGGCAGCGACGCCCGCGACAAGGGCGTGGCCAGGGGCGATGTGATCATCGAGGCGGGCGGATCGGAGATCTCCACCCCCGGGGACGCCGCCGCCCGGATCAAGGCCTGGAAGGCCAAAAAGCGCAAGGCCATCCCCCTGCTCATTCTGCGCAAGGCCGCCGGCTACGACCCCCGCTTCATCGCCCTGTGGCTGAAAAAGCGCGATTGAGGAAGGCGGACGGCAATCATGAACAAGGTCATCGAAGCCAGGCCCGGGGAAGGTTACAGATTATGGGTGCGTTTCGAGGACGGCGTGGAAGGCTGGGTCGATCTGTCCGAACGGCTCTTTGGCCCGGTCTTCGAGCCCCTCAGGGACAGGGCCGCCTTCGCCCGTGTTCAGGTTGATGAATTCGGCGCGATTGTCTGGCCGAATGGCGCCGATCTGGCCCCTGACGCCATCCATGATGACCTTAAGAAGAGCATCACCGCTTGAATCCGCTTCATCGCGAGTGGGGCCTGTCCGCCAGACCGCCCGCCGGGTGACGCCCATCTCCCTCACGGTGTGACGAACTCCTCCTTGCGGTAGCCCTGCACATAAAGCAGGGCCGTGAGAGCGGCGTGATCGATGCGCACATCCGCCACCTCGCGCAACAGCGGCTTGGCGTGGGCCGCCACGCCGATACCCGCGCGCTCGATCATGCCGGCGTCATTGGCCCCGTCGCCCACCGCCAGCACATCGTCTTCGCTGATGCCCAGTTTCTTCACCAGCCGCTCCAGCGCCTCCACCTTGGCGTTCTTGCCAAGAACCGGCTCGGCCACCTCGCCGGTGAGCAGGCCGTTCTCCTGCGGCAGCCTGTTGGCCTGATAGCAGTCGAAGCCCACGTATTGCGCCACGTATTCGGCGAAGGGATCGAAACCGCCGGAAACCAGCGCCGCGTATGCCCCGGCGCGCGCCTTCATGGTGGCCACCAGGGTTTCGGCCCCCGCAGTGATGGTGATGCGCCCGACGATCACGCTGTCTATGGCTTCTTCCGGCAGCCCCTTCATCATGGCCACGCGGGCGATCAGCGCCTCGCGGAAATTCAGCTCGCCGCGCATGGCGCGCGCGGTGATCTCCGCCACCTCCTCGCCGATGCCCGCCTCGGCGGCCAGCTCGTCGATGCATTCCTGGCCGATGATGGTGGAGTCCATGTCGGCGATGAGCAGTTTCTTGCGCCGCCCGCCCAGCGGCAGCACCGCCACGTCGATGGGCAGCCCCATGAGC
>JALUFY010000139.1 GCA_027051995.1 Hyphomicrobiales bacterium | reverse complement strand
GCGTGAACACCATCCGCGCCGGAGACGCCCTTCTGGCGGGCATTCATACCGGGGCGCTGCCCGGCCATGTCTTCATCGAGCGCTGCGACACCCTGTGGATGAGCTTCATGTTCGACAAACAGGGGCTGGAGATCACCGCCCCCGTGGGCGGGCGCTACATCCCCAAATTCAAGGCGCGCAACAAGCCCTTCGCCACGCCGGACGCGCGCGTCACCGTCGGGCGGCGCAACATTCTGGAAGCCTGGCTGACGCGCCCCACCCGGCGCTATGACCACGCCATCCTGGGCGACGAGATCGAAGGCGGCGGACTGGCGCTGAGCGACAGGCGCGGGCGCAGGGTGGAGCTGATCCTGCCCAAAGGCGAGGTCTTCGAAGACCGCTACGCGCGCATCATCGATCTGGACGGCGACGGCCGGGACGAGATCGTCACCGTGCATACATACCTGGACAAGGGCGCGGCCCTGGCCATCTACGCGCAGCGCGGGCTGGGCAAGGCCGAGCGCATCGTGCGGCTGGCCGAAAGCGCTCCAATAGGCAAACCGCACCGCTGGCTGAACCCGGCCGTGGCGGCGGATTTCGACGGCGATGGCCATGTGGAGATCGCCTGGGTGGAGACGCCGCACATCGGCGGCGTGCTCAAGGTGGCGCGGCTGGAGGGCAAGGGGGATACACGCACGCTGCGCATCATCGCACAGCTTGCGGGCTTCTCCAATCACCAGATGGGCTCATCGATCCTCCAGCAGGCGGTGACCTTCGACTGGGACGGCGACGGACACCCCGACATCATCCTGCCGGACGCGGCGCGCAAGCGGCTGATGGCCGTCTCGCTGAAGGGCGGCGGGCTGAAGGTCATCGATTCCACGCCCATCGGCGGCGTCATCGATTCCCCCATCATCGCCGCTGACCTGAACCACGACGGAAAGGGCGAGGCGCTGCTGGTCACAAAGGACGCGAGATTGCTGATGTTCACGCCTTGACGCCGCCCAGGCCTTTCCGCGCCGGTGCGGGCGGATAGGCGTTTGCCACATTGGCGGGGCGTGTTAGGGTCTTGTTCCGATGCATGCGCGGACGCCAGCGGCGCGCGGTGGATTCGCCCGGATTATGTGGAGCCTTCATGTCTGATCCCTTTGAAAAGATCCGCCATCTGACGGCGGAAAAGGATTTCGCCTCGGCCACCAATCCCTTCGCCCTGTTCGGCAAGTGGTTCGCAGACGCCAAAAAGAGCGAGAGCGAATATCCCGAGGCCATGTGTCTGGCCACGGTGGACGAAAGCGGCATGCCGGACGCCCGCATGGTGCTGCTCAAGGGCTGGGATGAAACGGGCTTCGTCTTCTACACCAACATGGAAAGCGCCAAGGGCCGCGAACTGGCCGCATCGGGCAAGGCGGCGCTCAATTTCTGGTGGCGCGATCTGCACAGGCAGGTGCGCGTCCGCGGCCTTGTGGAGCCGGTGAGCGGCGCGGAGGCGGACGCATATTTCAATTCCCGCCCGCGCGGCTCGCGCATCGGGGCCTGGGCCTCCAGGCAGTCGCGCGAGCTGGAGAGCCGCTTCGCGCTGGAAAAGGCGGTGGCCGGATACGCGGCGAAATTCAATATCGGCAAGGTGCCGCGCCCCCCATACTGGACGGGCAACCGCGTTATTCCCCTGCAGATGGAATTCTGGCACGAGCGGCCTTTCCGCCTGCATGAGAGGCTGGTATTCTTGCGCCCGGACGCCGAATCGGAATGGACGCGCAAGCTGCTTTATCCTTAGGCTCAGGACTCATAAATCACGCGGCGCCAGTCTGGCGCAAAAACAATGAGAAGGTAAAGGGTTATTGTTGATTCAGCGGTTTTTGCGCCAGCCCCTTCGGGCGGTGTTTTCGCTGCATATCGCCGGCCTTTCTTTCTTGCCAATACCACAAGGTATTGCCTGCGAAAGAAAGTCCCGGCGCTATTTTGCGAAAACGCCGCTGGCATCCACGTTATTTATGAGTCCTGAGCCTAGAGCGCGCGGCGCGGGAAAGCCGCCCTGGATGATTGCCGGGCCTTCGGTCACGGGAGGATGACATGGCTGACGAGAGCAAATGCCCGCATCTGGCCGGCCTTGAGGCGGCCGAGCGGGAAGCCCGGGAAAAGGGGCTCACCCCCACGGATGACCAGCGCAAGACGCTGGTGCTGACGGGCGCCTCGCGCGGCATCGGCCACGCCACGGTCAAGCGCTTCGCCTCCGCCGGGTGGCGGGTGCTCACCTGCTCGCGTCATCCCTTCCCGGAGGACTGCCCCTGGGAGATGGGCGAGGAGGATCACATCCAGGTGGATCTCGCCGACCCCGGGGACACCGGGCGCGCCATCGCCGTGATGAAGGAGCGGCTGAAGGCGCAGGGCGGGCGGCTCAACGCCCTGGTCAACAACGCCGCAATCTCGCCCAAGCTGCCCGGCGGCAAGCGCATGGATTCCATCCATACCCCGGTGGAGGACTGGATGACCGTCTTCCAGGTCAATTTCTTCGCCCCCATCATGCTGGCGCGCGGCCTGCTGGACGAATTGCGCAAGGCGCGCGGCTCGGTGGTCAATGTCACCTCCATCGCTGGTTCGCGCGTGCATCCCTTCGCCGGCTCGGCCTACGCCACATCAAAAGCCGCCCTGGCCGCCCTGACGCGAGAAATGGCCCATGACTTCGGCCCCCACGGCATCCGCGTCAACGCCATCTCGCCGGGCGAGATCGAAACCTCCATCCTCTCGCCGGGCACCGAAAAGATCGTCGAAAACATCCCCCTGCGCCGCCTCGGCCAGCCGGAGGAAGTGGCCAAGGCCATCTACTTCCTGTGCACCGAGGCCTCCAGTTACGTCACGGGATCGGAGCTGCACATCAACGGCGGCCAGCACGTCTAGGGCCGGGAATTCCTGTCTGGGCTCTTAAACATCTTGCGCACTCTCTGCCTTTGCCGGCCAAGGCCCGTGGCGGCAAGTTCCAGCGTGTCGCCGTCCTTCAGGTAGCGCGGCGGTTTCATGCCGTGGCCGACGCCCGCCGGGGTGCCGGTGGTGATGATGTCGCCGGGCATGAGGGTGAAATGGCGCGACAGGTAGGCGATGAGTTCGGCCACGGGAAAGAACATGCTGGCCGTGTTGCCTTTCTGCATGGCTTCGCCGTTCAGCCGCAATTCCAGATCAATGGCCTGCGGATCGGGCAGTTCGTCCTTCGTCACCAGCCAGGGGCCAACGGGGCCGAAGGTGTCGAAGGACTTGCCCTTCACCCATTGCCCCGTGCCTTCCAGCTGCACGTCGCGCGCCGAAACATCATTGACCAGCACGTATCCGGCGGCGAAATCAAGCGCCTCGCGTGCGCTCACCGATTGCGCCTTGCGCCCGATGATGACGCCAAGCTCGGCCTCCCAGTCGGCCTTGCGGGTGATGGGCGGCAGGAGAATATCGTCATCGGGGCCCGACAGGCAGGTGACGTGCTTGGTGAACACCGGCGGCTCGGCCGGGGCGGGCATGTTGATCTCCGCCGCGTGGTCGGAATAGTTCATGCCGATGCCGATGAATTTCTGCGGGTTCTTCACCGGCGGGCCGAAGCGCTGCGCGCCCTCCACCGGCGGCAGAGCGGCGGTGTTCAGCTTCGCCGCCTCTTCGATGCACCCGGCGGCGATTGTTTCCGCCGTGATGTCGCCGATCACGTCCGTGATGTCGTAAAGTCTGCCCGCCGCGTCCACGATGGCCGGGCGCTCTTCTCCGGGATTGCCGTATCTCGCCAGTTTCATGCGTCTTGCTCCCTGATGAGGAGGATATGCAGCCTGCGCGGGCCGTGCGCGCCCAGCACAAGGGTCTGCTCGATGTCCGCGGTGCGCGAGGGGCCGGTGATCCAGTTGACGGCGCGCGGCATGGTGCTCTCCCCCATCTTTTTGCGCAGCCTGTCCCAGGCGTCCTCGTATGCGCCCACGATTCCGTCCGCCTCCAGCACGACGAGATGATTGTCCGGCAGGAAGTTGAGCGATACGGGATTGTCCGGCCCGGAGAGCATCATCAGGGTGCCCGTCTCGGCGATGCCGCAGAAGGCGTGCGAGAGGGCGGCCGCGTCATCCGCGCCCGCCGGGCCGTCCATCGTCTCGATCTTGCCCCAGTCAAGGCCGGCGAGGCGCGCATCCGCCGCCAGCCGCAGTTTTTCCGGCAGATCGTGTTGGCGCAGAAAGGCGGCGGCGGCGGCGGGGATGTCATCCCGGCTCTTCAGCTCCGCCACGCTGGCCGCCGCCTGCCTGGCCATGTCCACGAAAAGCGCAATGGCGTCATCGCCCACGGGCATGGCCCGGCGCGGCACGAGATTGCGCGGATGACGCGAAAGACGATCCCGCGCGATGCCGTCATCGGCGTGCGGGCAGGCCGCCTTCAGCCGCGCCATGATTTCCGCTCTCGCTCTGCTCATGATTTGCGCCCCCGTGTTTTCCTGAAAATGCCGGTGAAGGTGCGCCCCTCCGGCGCGGGCAGATCGCGCACGCCCGTCCAGCCGGAAAGGCC
>JALUFY010000138.1:1790-4496 GCA_027051995.1 Hyphomicrobiales bacterium | reverse complement strand
CCTGCGCGCCTTCGAGCCTTCCGTTTTTCGCCCGCCGCGCGCTCCTGCCCGCCGTGGCGCGGCCGCCCTGCCGGCCGTCTTCGGCCCGCCGGACGCTCTGGTTCTCGATCTGCCGCTGCTGCGCGACGACGATCCGCCGCTGCGCCTGTGGCTGGCCGCCGCCGCCCGCCCCTGGCCGGGCGCGGTGAGCCTCATGCGCGATGTGGCGGGATCATGGGAGCCGGTTGCCGGGGCCACCCGCCCCGCCGTCATGGGCGAGACCCTGGACGATTTGCCCGCCGGGCCCCTGTGGCGCATGGATCGCGCCAGCGTCATCCGCCTCAGGCTCGAAAATGGGGCGCTTTCGTCCGTGACGCAAGCCGCCCTGCTGGCCGGGGCCAACGCGGCGGCCATCGGCACGCCCGGCGCGGGTTGGGAAATCATTCAGTTCCGCGATGCCGAACTGCTCGAGCCCGGCGTCTGGCGCATCCGCAACCTGTTGCGCGGCCAGCGCGGCTCGGAGCCGGAGATGCTCTCCCCGCGTCCCGCCGGCGCGCGCTTCGTGCTGCTCGATGCCGCCCTTGCCCCGCTGGCCATGCGCAACGGCGATCTCGATCAGGACATCCCGCTCCGCGCCGGGCCATCCTCGCGGCCCCACACGGATGCCTCATGGCGGGCCTTTTCCGTCCCTTACGCGGGCATCGCCGCCCGCCCCCCGCATCCGGTGCATGCCCGCGCGGCGCGTCTGGCCAACGGCGATATCCGTTTCAACTGGATCAGGCGCGCGCGCTCCGGCGGTGACGCCTGGGGAGAGGTAGATGTCCCCCTCGGCGAGGAGCGCGAGGCCTACGAACTGCAAATCATGAACGGCGCGCGGGTGGCGCGCATCATCGCCACGCAGGCCCCCTTCGCCATCTGGAGCGCGGGTCAACAGCAGGCCGACTTCCCCTCCGGCCCGCCCGATCCGCTCATCGTCCGCATCGCTCAGGTCTCCGCTATCCGGGGCAGGGGCGCAATTCTGGAGAGTGCAATCCATGTCTGAGACCACCGCCAGGCTGAAACTGCCGTTCATCGCCGCCGCCCAGGCGCAGAAGCACATCACCCACAACGAGGCCCTGCTGGCGCTCGACGCCATCATCCACGCCGCCGTCGAGGACAGGGATCTGGCCGCCCCGCCCGCCGATCCGCAAGAAGGTCAGGCCTGGCTCGTGGCCGCCTCCGCCAGCGGCGCATGGGCCGGCCACGACGGCGAAATGGCCGTCTGGAGCGATGGCGTCTGGTGCTTTCATGCGCCGGCCGCCGGCTGGATCGTGCTGGTCGGGGATGAAAACCGCCTGATCGTCTACAACGGCGCGCTCTGGCGCGATTTCGGCGAAATGCTCGGCGCGCTGGCCAATCTGGACAAACTGGGCGTAAACACCGCCGCCGATGATGACAACCGTCTGGCCGCCAAGTCCGACGCCATCCTTTTCTCCCACGACGACGTCACCCCCGGCTCCGGCGATATCCGCGTCAAGATCAATAAAAAGCAGAGCGGCAATACCGCCTCCTTCCTGTTTCAGGACAACTGGTCGGGCCGCGCGGAGATCGGTCTGATGGGCGGTAATGGTTTCGCCATCAAGACGTCTACAGACGGTGCGGACTGGAAGGAAGCGTTGCGCATCCATTACACGCATGGCGGCCGTATCGCCATGCGTGGCGCATATATCGGATACGCATCGTATTACCGTGATCACATCGCCAGTGCAGGGACTCTTGAGATAGGCGGCCCCAACGGATCCTTCATGATCAATGTGCAGGATGGCGCGGGCCGCATGAACATGCGATGGAACGCCTCGCATGGCCCAAATCCGAAATTTCTGGCCAGCGGCGACCGCGCCGCAGAATGGGATATAGATGGTTTCGGCGGCTTCGGGCTGACCATAAGGGAAAGTCACGCCAATCCGGGGGAAGGCTCATCTGTTGTCTGGGACGAGATTTTCAGCGCCGGGCGTAACGGGGTGAAAAGCAAGGCGCCATTTCTGCTTCCATCCTTCGGCGTGCCGGATCTGCCTTCTGGAGAAAGCGCCGCTCCCGGCGCGCTCATATTTGTCAGCGACGAAGCTGGCGGCCCCACGCTCGCCTTTTCCGACGGGACGAACTGGCGGCGCGTGCAGGACAGGGCGGTGGTCTCGTGAGGACGCATCCCGCCATCAACAGGGCCGCGCTGGCTCTCATCCGCCGCTTCGAGGGCTTTCGCGCCCGCGCCTATCGCGACGCCGCAGGCGTCTGGACGATTGGCTATGGCCACACCTCCCGCGCCGGCCCGCCGCAAGTGCGCCCCGGCATGCTTGTCTCCCGCGCCCGCGCCGAAGAGATCCTGCGCCGCGACGTGGAGACGTTCGCAAGGGCCGTGGCGCGCCAGGTGCATACGCCGCTCAATGCCAACCAGTTCGGCGCGCTGGTCTCCTTCGCCTACAACATAGGCATCGGCAATCTGCGCCGCTCGTCTGTCCTGCGCGCCGTCAATGAAGGCCGCCTCGATGACGTGCCGCGCCTGCTCATGCGCTGGACGCGCGCGGGCGGGAAACATTTGCGCGGCCTCATCCGCCGCCGCCGCGCCGAGGGCCGCCTGTTCATGTCGCCGCCCGCGCCGGAAGAAGGCAATCAACATCACCGCGCACCGGCCACCAGGCCGGTTTTTTCATGGCCCGCGCAAGGGCTGGGCGCTCATCGCCATCGCCGTCA
>JALUFY010000138.1:0-1780 GCA_027051995.1 Hyphomicrobiales bacterium | reverse complement strand
ACGCGCGCGGGCCATGAAAAAACCGGCCTGGTGGCCGGTTTTTTCATGGCCCGCGCGCGCCCTTCGCCGCCTGCTGGCGCGTCTGGCCGCCCTGTGGAGGAGAAAATGAAGGCAATCAACAAGGTCCTGCAATACCTGAAAGGCTGGCGCACTCTCGCGTGGTCGCTGCTGCTGGTCACTCTCGGCGTGCTGGAAACGCTCGATTTCGCCACCCTCCTGCCCGATGGCCCGCGCAAGGGCTGGGCGCTCATCGCCATCGCCGTCATCACCGCCTGGCTGCGCGTCATCACCGACACGCCAGTGGGGGAGGGGCGCGCATGACCATCACCCTCAACGACGTCTGGCAGGCCTTGGGCGTTCTGCTCGCCCTTGCCGGCCTGTGGTGGCGGCTGCAAAGGCAGATCACCGACAATGCCCGCGCGCTGGACGCCTACAGGCTGGAGGTGGCGGAAAAATACGCCTCCGTCGCCCACCTGCGCGAGGTGGAGGCGCGGCTGGTCATCTCCATCGACCGGCTGACCGAACGCATCGACCGCCTGCTCAGCCGCTTCGACAAGATCAGCGCCCGGAGGCATGCATGATGGCCCTGCTCACCCGCCTTCTGGCCGGCCCGCTGGTGGACGCCGTGGTCTCCATTCTGAGGAGCATGGAGCAGCGCAGGATCAGCCAGGCGCAAGTGCGCGCCGAAGTCCGCAAGGCCGTCCTGACAACCATGGAGGACATGGAGAAAGACCTCGTGACCGCCCGCCGCGATGTCCTGCTGGCCGAATTGCGCGGGCTGGGCCGCCTTCAGCGCCTCTGGCGGCCCGTGGTCGCCTTGACGGCCTTTTTCACCTACTGGTATGTCATAGCCGTCATCCCGCATCTGGTGTCCTGGGGTTGGATGACGCCGCCGCGATTTGGCGAAAGGGGGCTTGAAAATCTCTTCTGGCTGACCACTGTCTGTGTCGGCGGTTATATCACGGGCCGCACGGCGGAAAAGATCGCCAGCCTTCTTCACAATCGCTGAGATCCCGCGCCACACCGGCTATGCGGCGCTTGCCGTTCATGTCCGGTTCAGACGCCCGGGGATAAAATGGCGCAAACTGGAAAGGTGACATGACCAGAGGTGCAGGCATATGCGCGGCCCTTCTCGCCGCCGTGTTGCTCGCGCTGCCCATCAAGGCGCAGGCGGGCTTCGCCGGCTTGCGCCCCGCGCCCATCCCGCATCAGAAGGTCCAAGGCGATTCCGTGATTGGCGCCGCACCGGCCCTGCATGTTGATCCGGACAAGGCGGTTATCTGGCCCGCCGGCATGCGCGGGCGTTTTTTCATCGCGCGCCGGGCAAGACCGCGCCCGGCCTTGAGGCCCCTGAGGCCACGGATCGCGCCCCCGCGCAGGCCCCGCCGGGCTCCGGCGCTCCACCCTCCGCGCCGCCTCCCGCCGCGCGCCATTGCGCCGCATAACCGCATCCTGCGCGCGCCCGCTCCGCTTTCCACGCATGCGCGCCTCCCGGCTCCGCGCCCGCCCCGGGCGTATCCGCGCGCGGATAATCCCGGCCCGCTGACCACTCTCGCCGCCTCCTATGGCGGGCCGCGCCGTCCGCTGTTCCGTCCGCGCCGCCGTCTTCCTCCCGTTTTCCGCCCGCCCCGCAAACGCCCCGGATACAGACGCCCCGGCCCGCGCCCGTCTCCCGCGCCGCCGCGCGCCGGATCGGCAAGGCGTATTCCGCCCTCGCAGGCCCTGCGAAATGTCCTGCGCATCAATCCCGGCAGCATGGGGCTGGGCGTCGAGCTTTTGC
>JALUFY010000137.1 GCA_027051995.1 Hyphomicrobiales bacterium | reverse complement strand
CCGGCGAAACCGATCTGATCCTGCTCGATCTGAAAATGCCCGGCGTTCAGGGCTTTTCCGGCCTCATCTATCTGCGCGCCCAGTATCCCGGCGTGCCCGTGGCCGTCATCTCCGCCTCCGAGGAGCCTGCCATCATCCGCCGCGCCATCTCGCTCGGCGCGTCGGGCTTCATCCCCAAGTCGGCCTCCGCCGATGAGATGCAAAGGGCCGTGCGCGCCGTGCTCGAGGGCGAGCTGGCCGTGCCCGCCGATGTCAGCATGGATGTGGATGACGACGCCGCCGCCCGCGATACCGCCCGTCTGCTCTCCACCCTCACGCCGCAGCAGATGCGCGTGCTCATGATGCTGCGCGAGGGCCTGCTCAACAAGCAGATCGCCTGGAAGCTCGGCGTGTCGGAGGCCACCATCAAGGCCCACGTCTCCGCCATACTGCAAAAACTCAAGGTGGAAAGCCGCACCCAGGCCGTCATCGCCGCCTCCCGCGTGGACGGCGAGCTCATCACCCCGGACAGGCTGTAAGGCTGGCGCGCCGGAGCGTTCGCGCCGTTACGGCTCAGGCCGGAAAGGCGCGGGGCTTTTTCTGCGCCAGAAACACCCCGGCCAGCGTCAGCGCCGCGAAGGCCAGTTGCGGGGTGTTCAGCGTCTCGCCCAGCCACGCCCAGCTGATGATGAAGGCGATCACCGGGATCATGTTGAGCATCACCGAGGCGCGGGCGGCGGAAAGCCGCGAGACCCCGGCGTTGTAGAGCCCATAGGCCAGCACCGTCACGCCGATGCCCAGATAGAGCAACAGCCCCAGATTGGCCGGCCGCGCCAGCGCCACCAGGTCCGCCCCGGCCAGATCGAACGCGCCGGGCAGGAAGAACACCGCCCCGGCCATCATCTGGATGCCGGTCAGCAGCCAGATGTCATAGCGCCTCGACATGCGCTTGACGATCAGCATGTATCCCGCCGCCGCGCACATGGCCAGAAACTCCAGGAAATTGCCCAGCCACGGATGCGGCGCGGAGTGATCCGGCGCGCCCGCCAGCGTCAGCCCGATGACCCCGCCGATGGACAGAAGAAGCCCCGCCTTCATCTCGCGGCTCAGCGCCTCGCCATAGAAGATGTATCCGCCAACGGCGGCCAGCAGCGGAAACACCGCCACCACCATGCCCGCCTGCGAGGCCGATGTCATGCGCAGGGCGTTGATTTCCAGCAGGAAATAGAGACATGGCTCAAAGCCCGCCAGCGCCAGCAGCCACCAGACATCGCCCGGCCTGCGCTCGGCCCGCCGCCAGCCGCGCACGGCGAAAGGCAGCAGGATGACCGAGGCGATCACCATGCGCGCCCAGATCATCGCCAGCGGATGAAAGACCTCCAGCAGCGTCTTCATCACCGGAAAGGCGCTCGCCCACAGCAGCACGGAGCCGAAGACGGACAGCAGAACCGCCGCCTCGCTCCCCGCTCCGCCCATGATGCGCGCGCCGCCCTTCATGAATCATCCTCCAGCCCGGAAAAAACGCCCCGGCACGATGCGCGCCCCGGAGCATTGCGTCAAACGGAACTTTCGAACGAAGGAAAGCGGGGGCAACGCGGGGCGCTATTCGCTCAGCGACTCCCAGAATTTTTTTGCCTTGGCGAAGAAGCCTTCGGATTTTGGCGAATTGTCGCGCGCCTCCTGTTCGAATTCGCGCAGCAGCTCCTTCTGGCGCATGGAGAGATTGACCGGCGTCTCCACGTCCACCTGGATGTAGAGATCGCCCTTGCGCGAGGAGTTGAGCACCGGCATGCCAAGCCCCTTGAGGCGGAACTGCCTGCCCGTTTGCGTGCCCTCCGGGATATGCACCCTGGCCTTCTTGCCCTCGATGGTCGGCGCTTCGATCTCGCCGCCCAGCGCCGCCTTCGTCATGGAGATGGGAATGCGGCAGAACAGGTCGGCCCCGTCGCGCTGGAAGAACTGATGCGGCTTGATGGACAAAAAGATGTAGAGATCGCCCGCCGGGCCGCCGCGCAGCCCCGCTTCGCCCTCTCCGGCCAGGCGGATGCGCGTGCCGTCCTCCACGCCCGCCGGGATCTTCACCTGCAAGGTGCGCTCCCTGGTCACCCGCCCGGAGCCGCCGCAGGCCTCGCACGGATCGGAAATGACCTGCCCCTGCCCGTGGCAGGAGGGGCATGTGCGCTCCACGGTGAAAAAGCCCGATTGCGCCCGCACGCTGCCGTGGCCGTGGCAAGTGGGGCAGGTGCGCGGGCTTGAGCCTTCCTTGGCGCCTGATCCGCCGCAGGATTCGCAGGCCACCGCCGTAGGCAGCTTGATCCTGGCCGTCTTGCCGAAACAGGCTTCCGGCAGGGTGATTTCCAGATTGTAGCGCAGATCGGAGCCGCGCGCCGCCCGCGATCCGCCGCCGCGCCCGCGCCCGCCGCCCATGAAGTCGCCAAACATCTCCTCGAAGATGTCGGACATGGAAGCGCCGAAATCCGGCCCGAAGCCGCCGCCGAAGGGGCCGCCCGGTCCCCCGCCGCCGCCATTCTCGAAGGCGGCGTGGCCGAAGCGGTCATAGGCGGCGCGCTTTTGCGGATCCTTGAGCACCTCGTAGGCCTCCGCCACTTCCTTGAAGCGCTGCTCGGCCTCCGGATCATCGCGGTTGGCGTCCGGATGATACTTCTTGGCCATGCGCCGGAAGGCCACCTTCAGCTCACGTTCCGTGCAGCTTTTGCTGACGCCGAGAATTTCGTAATAATCACGTTTGGCCATCTGGCCCCCGCTGATCTGGTCTGAAGTGGAATGCCCGGGGTTGTTCCCCAAAATCACGGCAAAAGCAAGATGCGCGAAGGCCCCCGCCCCCTCGGACAAGGGAGCGGGGGCCTGTTTTCGTCAGGTGTTATCAGGACTTCTTGTCGTCATCGACTTCCTCGAAGTCGGCGTCCACGACATCCTCGTCGCCGGCCGCGCCGCCGGATGAAGCGCCCGGGGCCTCGCCGCCGCCGGCCGCTTCGCCCGCGGCCTGCTCGGCCTTGTAGGCGGCCTCGCCCACCTTCATGGCCGCCTGGGCCAGCTCGGTGGTCTTGGCCTTGATGGCCTCGGCGTCGTTGCCCTCGGAGGCCTTCTTGAGCTCCTCGATGGCCGCCTCGATGGCCTTCTTGTCCTCATCGGCCACCTTGCCGCCCAGGTCGGCGAGCGTCTTCTCGGTAGAGTGGATCAGACCCTCGGCCTGGTTTTTGGCCTCGATCAGCTCCTTGCGCTTGCGGTCTTCCTCGGCGTGCGCCTCGGCTTCCTTGACCATCTTCTCGATCTCCTCGTCGGACAGCCCGCCGGAGGCCTGGATCTTGATCTGCTGCTCCTTGCCGGTGGCCTTGTCCTTGGCCGAGACATGCACGATGCCGTTGGCGTCGATGTCGAAGGTCACCTCGATCTGCGGCACGCCGCGCGGCGCGGGCGGGATGCCCACCAGATCGAACTGGCCGAGCAGCTTGTTGTGCGCCGCGATCTCGCGCTCGCCCTGGAAGACGCGGATGGTCACCGCGTTCTGATTGTCCTCCGCGGTGGAGAAGACCTGGCTCTTCTTCGTCGGGATGGTGGTGTTGCGGTCGATCAGCCGGGTGAACACGCCGCCCAGCGTCTCGATGCCCAGCGAAAGCGGAGTGACGTCGAGCAGGAGCACGTCCTTGACGTCGCCGGTCAGCACGCCGCCCTGAATGGCCGCGCCCATGGCCACCACCTCGTCGGGGTTGACACCCTTGTGCGGCTCCTTGCCGAAGAACTCCTTGACCGTCTCGATGACCTTGGGCATGCGCGTCTGGCCGCCCACCAGGATCACCTCGTCGACATCCTTGGCCGAAAGCCCGGCGTCCTTCAGCGCCTTCTTGCACGGCTCTATGGAGCGCTCGATGAGATCCTCCACGAGGCTCTCCAGCTTGGCCCGCGTCATCTTGATCTGCAGATGCTTCGGCCCTGAGGCGTCGGCGGTGATGAACGGCAGATTCACCTCCGTCTGCGTGGAGGAGGACAGTTCGATCTTGGCCTTCTCGGCGGCCTCCTTCAGCCGCTGCAGGGCCAGCCTGTCCTTGCGCAGGTCGATGCCCTGCTCCTTCTGGAACTCGTCGGCCAGGTAATCGACGATGCGCATGTCGAAGTCCTCTCCGCCCAGGAAGGTGTCGCCGTTGGTCGCCTTCACCTCGAAGACGCCGTCGCCGATCTCCAGGATGGAGATGTCGAAGGTGCCGCCGCCCAGGTCATAGACCGCGATGGTGCCGGCGTCCTTCTTGTCCAGGCCATAGGCCAGCGCCGCGGCCGTCGGCTCGTTGATGATGCGGGGCACCTCGAGCCCGGCGATCTTGCCGGCGTCCTTGGTGGCCTGGCGCTGCGAGTCGTTGAAGTAGGCCGGCACCGTGACGATGGCCTGCTTGATGTCCTCGCTCAGGGCGCGCTCGGCGGTTTCCTTCATCTTGGTCAGGATGTAGGCGGAGATCTGCGCCGGCGAATACTTCTTGCCGCGCGCCTCCACCCAGGCGTCGCCGTTGTCGGCCTTGACCACCTTGTAGGGCACAA
>JALUFY010000136.1 GCA_027051995.1 Hyphomicrobiales bacterium | reverse complement strand
TCTCGATGGCGGCCGCTGACCTGGATGCGCCCGCCATCGAGAAAGGCTCCCTTGCCCTTCGCGGCGCTCCATGTGCGCCCGAGTGCTGGCGCATGAATGACGCCGATGACCGGGCGGTGATCCACGACGAGCGCCAGCGAGACGCACCAGTGCGGATCGTTGAGCAGAAAGCCGCGCGTGCCGTCCAGCGGATCGAGCACCCACAGGCGCGATTTCTTCAGTCTCGCGGGATCATCGGCGGTTTCTTCCGACAGCCAGCCGTCATCGGGACAGGCTGAGAGCAGCATGTCCTTCAGAGCCGCGTCCACCGCCAGATCGGCCTCGCTGACCGGGGTGTGATCGGCTTTCTCATGCCATCGCGGGCTCTTGCGGAAATAGCCCAGCGCGATGCGCCCGGCCTCGCGGGCCGCCTCGATGGCCAGTTCGAGATCGGCGTCAGCGTCCGGCAATGGTCATGCCCTCCACCAGACAGGTGGGCGCGCATTTGGCGGCGCGCGGGATCAGGTCATCGGCGGGCGAAAGACGGGCGAACATCTCCGCCAGGTTGCCGGCGATGGTCACCTCGCTGACCGGAAAGGCGATCTCGCCGTTTTCGATCCAGAAGCCGGATGCGCCGCGCGAATAATCGCCGTTGACCATGTTGACGCCCATGCCGATCAGCTCGGTGACCAGCAGGCCGGATTTGACGGAGGTCATCAGTTCCCCGGGCGTGCGCGCCCCCGGCGCGATATGGAAGTTGGTGGCCGCCGGAGAGGGCGGCGCGCCGGGCGAACGCGCGGCGCGGGCGTTGCTCTCCATGTTCAGCTGGCGGGCGCTGGCCAGATCGAGCAGCCAGGTTCGCAGCACGCCATCGGAGACGATCTTCAGCCGCGAGGTCTTCAGCCCCTCGCCGTCGAAGGGTTTGGAGGCCAGCCCGCGCGGCAGCAGCGGATCATCCGAGACATCGACGCCGGAGGCGAAAACGGCCTGGCCCAGCCTGTCCTTCAGAAAGCTCGCGCCGCGCGCGATGGCCCGGCCATTGACGGCGGCGGCCAGATGCCCGGCCAGGGAACCGGCGATGCGCTGTTCGAAGATCACCGGCGCGCCGCTCACCGATCGCGGCTTGCGCGGGTGCAGGCGGCGCACGGCGCGCTCGCCCGCCTCCCGCCCCACATCATCGGGCTTGCGCAGATCGGCCAGATGCAGGCGCGAGTCGTATTCGTAATCGCGCTGCATGTCCGCGCCCTCCCCGGCGATGACGGCCGCCGAAACGCCATAGCCGGTGCGCCCGTAGCCGCCGGAAAAGCCGTTGCTGGCAGCCAGAAAGACGAAGGAGCGCGAGGCCGATGCGCCCGCCCCCGCGGGTCTGGTGACGCCGGGCACGGCCAGCGCCGCCGCCTCGCAGGCCAGCCCCATGTCAAGCAGCGTCTCCGTGGTGATTGAGAAATCATCCATCAGATCAAGCGTGGGCCAGTCATGGGCAATCTGCTCCGGCCTCGCCAGTCCGGCGAAAGGGTCTTCCGGGGCGATCCGGGCCATGTCCACGGCGCGGCGCGCGGCTTCGGCGAAACCGGCGCGCGCCGGATCGCCCAGCGAGACAATGGCCTGCCTGTTGCCGATGAACACCCTGAGGCCCAGGCTCGCCCCGTCGGAGCGCTCCAGATGCTCCAGCTTGCCCTCGCGCACCGAAACCTCAATGCTCTCGCCGCCGGTGACCAGCACATCGGCGGCTTCCGCGCCGGCCTTTTTCGCCGCGTCCAGGGCGCGGGCGGCCATATGCTGCATGTCGCTCAGCGGATCGGGGGAGGGGCTCACGGGCGGCTTCCTTCGATGATGCGAATGGTCAGAAAATCGCGTCCAGCGCGGCGGCGGCGAAGATGATAAGGCCGTATGCGCGGTTGGCGCGGAACAGTTTCAGGCAGACGGCCGGGTCATCGATGTCGAGCCGGGAGAGCTGCCAGGCCGCGTGCAGGGCCGCCGCCGCCACCCCGGCGTAATAGATGACACCCGCTCCGGCCAGCCATCCGGCCAGGGCGATGAAACCGATGGACAGGGCGAAGAACGCCGCCAGCCATTGCGGCGTCTTCTCACCCAGCCGCAGGGCGGTGGACTTCACGCCCACGAGCAGATCGTCCTCGCGGTCCTGATGGGCATAGATGGTGTCATAGGCCAGCGTCCAGAAGACGCCGCCCAGATAGAGCGCGATGGCCGGCCACTCCACCGCGCCGCGCGCGGCGGCCCAGCCGAGAACCGCGCCCCAGTTGAAGGCCAGGCCGAGGAACACCTGCGGCCAGTAGGTATAGCGCTTCATGTGCGGATAGACGAGCACCAGCGCCAGCGAGGCCACGCCGAGCCAGATGGCGGCGCGGTTGAGCTGGATGAGCACCAGAAGGCCGATGAGCGACAGGCCAATGAGGAAGGCCCAGGCCTGTTTCACCGTCACCTGCCCGGAGGGGATGGGGCGCAGGCGGGTGCGCGCCACCTTGCCGTCGATGTCGCGGTCGACGATGTCGTTGTAGACGCACCCCGCGCCGCGCATGACGACGGCCCCGGCGAAAAACAGCGCCAGCAGCCGCGCATCCGGCCAGCCGCCGCCGGAAGCCGTGGCGGCCAGGGCGATGGCCCACCATCCCGGCAGCAGCAGCAGCCACCAGCCGATGGGCCGCTCCAGCCGCGCCAGCCGCGCGTAAGGGCGCAAGGCCGCGGGCAGCAGGCGCTCGGCCCAGTGGCCGGGCAGCGCGTCGGCCACATGCATGTCCGCCTCGTCGCGGGTGTGTGTTCCGGAATGCGTCATCGCTCATTGCATTAGCGCGAAAGCCCGCCTTGCGCAATCGCCGTTGCGCGGCGCGCCGCATGGCTTTATCAGTTGGCCCATGAGCAGCCTGTCGCGCCTTCCCCGTCTGCATGTTCCGGCCCCCTTGCGCGCCGGCGGCGTGGTGCGCCCGGACAAGGGGCAATGCCATTATCTGCTCAACGTGCTGCGTCTGAAGGCGGGCGGGCGCGCCCGGCTGTTCAACGCCGGTGACGGCGAATGGCTGTGCGAGGTCTCAAAGGCCGGCAAAAGGCAGTGCGAGCTGCTCTGCCTTGAGCCGCTGCCCGCCCTGCCAGCGCCGCCGGATATCGATTATCTCTTCGCGCCGCTGAAACACGCGCGGCTGGATTACATGATCCAGAAGGCCACCGAGCTGGGGGCGCGCCGCCTGCGCCCGGTGTTCACCGAATTCACAGTCGCCAGGCGGGTCAATCTGGAGCGCATGCGCGCCAACGCCATCGAGGCCGCCGAGCAATGCAACATCGTGCATGTGCCCAGGGTTCTGGAGCCGGTGAAATTCTCCACCCTGATGGAGGGCTGGGACGCATCAAGGGCGCTGATCTTCTGCGACGAGAGCGCCCCCATCGCGGACCCCATCGAAGCCCTGCGCGCCGTGCCGGAGGGCCCGCTTGCGGTGTTCATCGGCCCCGAAGGCGGCTTTTCGGAGCGCGAGCGGCTCACGCTGCGTTCACTGGATTTTGTCTTTCCCGTCTCCCTGGGCCCGCGCATCATGCGCGCCGACACCGCCGCCGTGGCCGCCCTGGCGCTCGTGCAGGCGGTGCGGGGAGACTGGAAAGAGGCTTGATCGGGAACAGGGGCGCGCCTACAGACCTTTCAGGCAAGGGACGCGCGCGGACATTTCAGGGAACGAGGCATTGGACAGGACCGACATCATCACCGGCAAGGATCAGCTCACCGCCTTTCTGGCCGCCGGATGCAAGCCGAGGGAAAAATGGCGCATCGGCACCGAGCACGAGAAGTTCCCCTTTCTCACCGATACGCTGGAGCCCGTGCCCTACGAGGGCGAGCGCTCCATCCGGGCGCTTCTGGAGGGGCTGCTGGAGCGCCATTGCAGCTGGACGCCAATCATGGAAGGGCCGCATATCATCGGCCTGAAGGACGGTAAATCCGGCGGCTCCATCACCCTGGAGCCGGGCGGGCAGTTCGAGCTGTCCGGCGCGGCCGTGACCAATCTGCATCAGACCTGCGAGGAGGTGCACGAGCATCTGGGCCACATCCGCGACATCGGAGACAAGCTGGGCATCGGCTTTCTCGGCCTTGGCGTTTCGCCCCTGTGGACGCTGGAGGAAACCCCCATCATGCCCAAGGGGCGCTACAGGATCATGCGCGAATACATGGCCAAGGTGGGCAATCTGGGGCGCGACATGATGTTCCGCTCCGCCACCGTGCAGGTGAACCTGGATTTCGGCTCGGAAGCCGACATGGTGAAAAAGCTGCGCGTCTCCCTGGCCCTTCAGCCGGTCGTCACCGCGCTGTTCGCCAACTCGCCCTTTCTGGACGGAAAGCTGAACGGCTATCAGAGCTACCGCTCGGCCATCTGGCTGGACACCGACCCGGACCGCACCGGCATGCTGCCCTTCGCCTTCGAGGAGGGCTTCGGCTTCGAGCAATATGTGGATTACGCCCTGGACGTGCCCATGTATTTCGTCCACCGCAATGGGGAATACATCGACGCCACCGGCCAGAGCTTCCGCGACTTCATGGCCGGGCGCCTGCCCGCACTGCCCGGCGAGCCGCCCACGATCAAG
>JALUFY010000135.1:837-4561 GCA_027051995.1 Hyphomicrobiales bacterium | reverse complement strand
AGCCCGGATTGGCCGCCTTGAGCTCCAGATACTGAGCCATGGCCGGCGTCGCCCCGGCGCCGCCTCTGCCCTTGCCGCCCGTTTTCGCCCCGCTCTTTTTCATCGCTCTCCCGCCCGCGCCCCGCGCCCCGCGCCGCCGCAATGACCGGCGGTCACATTTGATGATTTTCCCCATTGACACGGCAGGCGGGCAGGCTCAATGCTTTTGACCGCCCAATACCTCGAGGGACGTGGAATCCAGCTTCATCCTCAACGCTTTCTAGCGGGAAACCGGGAATCTTTCAAAGCCATGACCAAAAAAAGAGCGCCTGCCGCGCATCAGGCCGTCACCGATGCGGAAGCCCTCGAATATCACGCCGCCAACCCGCCGGGCAAGGTGGGGATCTGCGCCACAAAGCCCATGGCCACGCGCCATGATCTCTCCCTGGCCTATTCGCCCGGCGTCGCCGCCCCGGTGCAGGCCATCGCCGACGATCCGGCCACGGTTTACGACTATACCTCCCGGGGCAATCTCGTCGCCGTGGTGACCAATGGCACGGCCATTCTCGGCATGGGCGATCTGGGCCCGCTGGCGGCCAAGCCGGTGATGGAGGGCAAGGCGGTGCTGTTCAAGCGCTTCGCCGACGTCAACGCCGTCGATATCGAACTGGACGCGAAAAGCACCGAGGAGCTGATTTCCGCCGTGCGCTGCCTTGGCCCCACCTTCGGCGGCATCAATCTGGAGGACATCAAGGCGCCGGAGTGTTTCGTCATCGAGAACACGCTCAAGGCGCAGATGGACATCCCCGTCTTCCATGACGACCAGCACGGCACGGCCATCATCGCCACCGCCGGGCTGATCAACGCCCTGCATCTGACCGGCCGCCATCTGAAGAAGACGAAGATGGTCTGCCTCGGCGCGGGGGCGGCGGCCCTGGCCACCCTGCATCTGGTGCATTGCCTGGGCATGCCGAAGGAGAACATCATCCTGGTGGACACCAAGGGCGTCGTGCATCCGGGCCGCAACGAGGGCATGAACGAGTGGAAGGAGAAATGGGCCAACGGCAAGACGAAGGCGCGCACCCTGGCCGAGGCCATGAAGGACGCCGATGTCTTCTTCGGCCTGTCGGCGAAGGATGCCCTGTCGCCGGAGATGGTGGAGTCGATGGCCAGGGAGCCCATCATCTTCGCCATGGCCAATCCCGATCCGGAGATCGACCCGGAGGTGGTGGCCCGCGTGCGCCCCGACGCCATCATGGCCACCGGGCGCTCGGACTATCCCAACCAGATCAACAACGTTCTGGGCTTTCCCTATATCTTCCGGGGCGCGCTGGACGTGCGCGCCAGCGCCATCAACGACGAGATGAAGCTGGCCGCCGCCCATGCCCTGGCCGAAATGGCGCGCGAGGACGTGCCCGACGAAGTGGCCGCCGCCTATCAGGGCATGAAGCTGAGCTTCGGCAAGGACTACATCATTCCCACGCCTTTCGATCCGCGCCTGATTTCGCGCATTCCCGTCGCCGTGGCGCGCGCCGCCATGGAGACCGGCGTGGCGCGCGGGGAAATCGAGGATCTGGACGCCTACGCCGAGAAACTTTCGGCGCGCCTCAACCCCTTCATCGCCACCTTCCAGGGCGTGTTCGCCCAGGTGCGCATGCTGCCACGCAAGGTGATCTTCGCCGAGGGTGAGGAAGACCGCATGATCCGCGCCGCCAACGCCTATGTGGCGGGCGGCTTCGGCGAGGCCGTGCTGGTGGGGCGCGAGGACGTCATTCTGGAACAGCTCGCCAGCACCGGCCAGAACCTCAATCAAGGCGTGGAGATCGTCAACGCCCGGCTCTCCACGCGCAACGAGGATTACGCCGTCTATCTCTACGAGCGCCTGCAACGGCAGGGCTTTCTGATGCGCGACTGTCAGCGGCTGGTCAACACCGACCGCAACATCTTCGCCGCCTGCATGGTGGCGCTTGGCGAGGCAGACGCCATGGTCACCGGCCTGACGCGCAAGTTCTCCATCGCCCTGGAGAACATCCGCCTGGCCATCGATCCCAAGCCGGGGCACAAGCCCATCGGCTATTCGGTCATCCTCACCCACGGCGAGCCGATCATCGTCGCCGACACCTCCATCGAGGAAATGCCGGACGCCTGCGCCCTGGCCGACATCGCCGAGGAGGCCGCCGCCGTCTCGAGGCGCTTCGGCCACACGCCGCGCGTGGCGCTTTTGTCCTATTCCACATTCGGCCATCCCAAGGGCGACAGGGTGAAGAACTCGCGCGCCGCCGTGGCCGAGCTGGACAGGCGCAATCCGAATTTCGAGTATGACGGCGAGATGTCGCCGGAAGTCGCCCTGTCCACCGAGGCGATGAAGCTCTATCCCTTCTGCCGCCTGTCGGGCCCGGCCAACGTGCTCATCATGCCCGCCGCCCATTCGGCCTCCATCTCCACCAAGCTTCTCCAGCAGGCCGGCGGGGTGCAGGTCATCGGGCCGCTGATCTCCGGGTTCGACCGCTCCGTGCAGATCGCCTCCATGTCGGCCACCGCCGCCGATGTCATGAACCTGGCCGTCATGGCCGCCTACAGCTCTCATGCCTAGGGCGAAGGCCGTGCTTGCTTTATACTGCCCCTGATTGATTCGGCTGGATTTCCCAGGAGGTGGAGCGCGCCATGCGGGGAGCCGCGGACGGGACGCTGGAAACGGAGCTTGAGATCGCCGGCAAGGCCGTGCCGGTGACTGTCCGCCCCCATGCGCGCGCCATGCGCATCTCCCTGCGCCTGGCCCGCCAGCGGCATGCCGTCAAGGTCACGGTGCCCGATGGCGTGCCGCTGAAAAAGGGGCTGGATTTCGCCAGATCGCGCGCTGACTGGATCGAAAGGCATCTGGCCGCCCGCCCCGCGCCCCGGCCCTTCGTTCACGGCGCGCGCATCCCCCTGCGCGGCGCGGATCACATGATCTTCCATGTGCCGGGCCGCCGGGGCGCCGTCTGGGCCGAGGGAGAAGGCGCGGCGGCGCGCATCTGTGTCGCCGGCGCGAGGGAGCATCTGCCGCGCCGCCTGACCGACTGGCTGAAGGAGCAGGCGCGCCGGGATCTGCAAAAGGCATGCTCCTGTTATTCCACATTAATGGAAGTCTCATACAGACGCCTGAGCGTGCGCGATCAGAAAAGCCGCTGGGGCTCGTGTTCATCGGGGCGCAACCTGGCCTTTTCCTGGCGGCTGATTTTCGCCCCGCCCCATGTTCTGGATTATCTGGCCGCCCACGAGGTGGCCCATCTCGCGCATATGAACCACTCCCCCGCCTTCTGGCGGCTGGTGCGCGCCCATTGCCCGCATGTGGACGAGGCCGAAGCCTGGCTGAAGCAGCACGGCGCGGAGCTCTATCTCTGGGGCGCGGAAGGATGAACCCATGCACAAGACATTCCCCGCCGCCCTGGCGCTGGCTTTCGCGTTGCTGGCGGGCGCGGCCATGAGCGCGGCGCAAAAGACCGGCAGGTTGCGCGCCGTCCCCTTTCCGGCCATCGCCGGATGGGAGCGCGGCGGCCAGCTCGCCGCCCTGCGCGCCTTCCGCCGCTCCTGCGGGCAGATGATGCGCCGCCCCTTCCGCCATCATCCGCGTTATGGCGGAACGCGCGCCGACTGGGTGATGCCCTGCGTGGCGGCGCGCCATGTGGCCAATACGGAAAAGGCGGCGCGGCGCTTCTTCGAGCGTTATTTCACCCCCGTCACCGTGCAGCCATCGGCCAGCCCG
>JALUFY010000135.1:0-827 GCA_027051995.1 Hyphomicrobiales bacterium | reverse complement strand
GAAGTGCAAGGATCGCTGAAAAAATCGAAGGATTTTCCCTGGCCGGTGCATGCAAGGCCGCGTGATCTCGTGCGCTTCACCCCGGCGGAGGAGCGCGCCCTTGGCCTGCGTTACGGGCGGCGTCTCAAGGGGCGGGCCGCGCCCTATTACACCCGCGAGGAGATCGAGAAGGGCGCGCTCGACGGGCGCGGGCTGGAGGTTGTGTGGCTGAAGAGCATCGTTGACCGCTTCTTCATGCAGGTGCAGGGCTCAGGCCGCGTGCGCCTGAAGGAGGGCGGCGTGCTGCGCCTGTCCTATGGCGGCAAGAGCGGCCATCCCTTCACCGGCATCGGCCGCAAGATGCTGGAAAAGGGCCTGATCAAAAGGAGCCAGCTGTCCATGCAGGGCATCCGCGCCTGGCTGAAAACCCATCCGCGACAGGCGCGTGAAATCATGTGGCTGAACAGGTCCTACATCTTCTTCCGCCCGGTGCGGCTGGGTGATCCGCGGCTGGGGGCCTATGGCGCGCAGGGCGTGCAACTGGCCCCGCTCACTTCGCTGGCGGTGGATTACCACTACTGGCCCTATGGCGCGCCGGTGTGGCTGGATACCCGCGCGCCGGGCTCCGGAGGGCGGGGATTCGCCGCCTTCCGCCGCCTCATGGTGGCCCAGGACACCGGCAGCGCCATTCGCGGCGCGGTGCGCGGCGACATCTATTTCGGCTTCGGAGACGAAGCAGGCGCCCGCGCCGGCCGCATGAACGCCAAGGGACGCATGATCGTGCTGCTGCCAAAACGCCTGGCGCGGCGGCTTGTGCGATAGATGCGCGCCCAGGCGCAGCTCGTGCT
>JALUFY010000134.1 GCA_027051995.1 Hyphomicrobiales bacterium | reverse complement strand
ACATAGGATTGAGGCGTGGCGGCCAGGGCGGAGGGCGCGGCCGCGGCGAGCGCGGCGAGGGCCAGACACGAGCGCAAAAAGGCCCTGCGGCCCGGCGCCGGGATGCCGGTGTTCCGGATCATGGTGCGTTGTTCTTCCATCTGTTTATGGACGGGTTGCCGTCCGGTTGCAACAATTGGGCTCCGCCCCCAATCTTGCGCCGGGCGCAGTTTGATCAAAAACGCCATCTGTGGCAAGAGGCTTGTGCGGAGGTGCGCGCTTTTGGCCTCCGGCGGGGATTGCGGGGAAGGCCATGAAAGGCAGCATGAACGAAATTCTCAACGCCCTGCGCGCCGCCGGCGAGGCGACGCGCATCCGGCTATTGTTCATCCTGTCGCATGGCGAGTTCAACGTCACCGAGCTGACGCGCATTCTGGATCAGAGCCAGCCGCGCATCTCCAGACACCTGAAGCTGATGACGGAGGCGGGCCTTCTGGAGCGCTACAAGGAGGGCAGCTGGGTGCTGTTCCGGGCGCACGAGGAGGGCGCGGCGGGCAGGCTGGCGCGGGAAATCCCCAGGCTGCTTTCGCCAGATGATGATGTGCTGGCGGCGGACGCGGAGAAGCTGCGCGCCATTCTGGACGAACGGGCCGGGAAGGCGGCGCGCTACTTCGCCGGCGTGGCGGCGGACTGGGACAAGATCCGCTCGCTGCATGTCTCCGAGGCGCGGGTGGAGGAGGCCATGCGCGAAATGGCCGGAGAGGGTCCCTGGCGGTTCATGCTCGACGCCGGCACGGGCACGGGACGGCTGCTGGAGATTTTCGCGCCATACGCCGGACACGCCGTGGGCGTGGATTCGTCGCGCGAGATGCTGGCGGTGGCGCGGGCGCGGCTGGAGGCCGCCGGGCTCAAGCACGCCCAGGCGCGGGCGGGCGATGTCTATGACCTGCCTTTCGAAGACGGCCAGGCGGATTTCGTCACCATGCATCAGGTGCTGCACTTTCTCGATGATCCGGGCGCGGCGCTGGCGGAGATCTCGCGCGTCATGGCGCCGGGCGGGCGGCTGCTGTTGGCCGATTTCGCCCCCCACGAGCTGGAGTTCCTGCGCGAGGAGCACGCCCACCGCAGGCTGGGCATAGCGCGCGATGCGATGAACCGATGGCTGCGGAAGGCGGGGCTGAGGGAAGCGCGCCATGTCTATCTGGAGCCGCCCGCCGGGCGCGGCGCGCAGGGGCTGACCGTCTCCCTGTGGCTGGCGGAAAAGGACTGAGCCGGGGCCGGCGCGCTTTTTTTCAAAAGGCGGCCTTTATCCCCTTCACAAAGGCATGAGGGCTGTCTATATAAGACCTGCCCGGCGCGCCAGATGGTCTGCCGGGTGCATGATGACGCGGGGTGGAGCAGTCTGGTAGCTCGTCAGGCTCATAACCTGAAGGTCGCAGGTTCAAATCCTGCCCCCGCAACCAATGAGGCCCGCAAGTGATTGCGCTTGCGGGTCTTTTTTTGTTTCTCTGAAAGTTTGTTGCGGACTGAGTTCTCCTGTTTCCCTGCTGGTCACGAAAGCGGAAAGAAGCGGCTTGTGGCGAAACCGCCGGCCGGATTGCCGCATGGGGCGCCGCGGCCTGATTTCAGACAGGAAAAGCTATGCGCCGGAATGACCCGGGAATTTTTCCGCGCAGGGCGGGCGGGGTTGAAGACAGGCTGGCGGGGCGTTTTGGGTGTGTGGAAATTTTTCCCGATTGGCCGGAAAATCTTGTTGATATGGCTATACAGCGTGACTGAATTTGTTATAAATGGAGTGTGTTTCGCGAGTTGCCGCCGGGGCGCAAGGTCAGGTGCGAAGGCGGCGGGCGGGCGCTGGACGGCTTTGGCGGCCGGCGCCATATCCAAGGAGAGACAGATGTCCAAGAATTCAGATTATTTCGTGCCCTGGCTTGAGGATTCCCCGGTCTATGACGTGGACATTCTGGACAAGGCCTGGGCGCATCCGGAAATCGCCCGGCTGATGCTCAACGAAAATCCCATTCCGCCTTCGGAGAAGGTCATCAGCGCGGTGACCGACATCTGCCGCTATGGCAACCGCTATCCCGACCGATGGTGGAAGCTGCGCGAGAAAATCGGCAAAAGCTGCGGGTTCGGCGCCAAAAACGTGTTTCTGGCCAATGGCTCCTCGGAGAACATCGACAACATGATGCGGGTGTTCCTGCAGCCGGGCGACGAGGTGCTGCTGCCCACGCCGACCTTCACGCTGTTCCGCATCCGCGCCAGCGTCTGCGGCGGGGTGCCCGTGGAGGTGCCGCTGCGCGAAAGCGATCTGCAATACGACGTGGACGCCATGCTGGACGCCATCACCCCGAAGACCAGGCTGATCGTCGTGGTGACGCCGAACAATCCCACCGGCATCTTCATCGAGGAAAGCGAGCTGCGGCGGCTTCTGGACACAGGCATTCCCACCTGCATCGACGAGGCCTATCTGGCCTATCATCCGGAAGTGCCCTCTCTCGTCTCGCTGGTGAAGGAATATCCGAACGCCTTTACCTCGCACACCCTCTCCAAGGCGCACGGCATCGCCGGCATGCGCTTTGGCTACATGATCGCCAACGAGGATATCGTCGAGGCCTTCGAGCGCGTCAGCCTGCCGTGGAACCTGAGCCTGATGAATCTGGCGGCGGGCGAGGCCATGCTGGAGGACACCGAACATCTGGCGATGATGGTGAAGCACAACAACGACTGGATGGACAGGTTTTACGAGGAGTTCACGAAGCTCGGCCTGAAACCCTTCAAGGCGCATGGCAACTACATGCTCGTGGACGCCAACGACTTCGGCCTGACCTCGAAGGAAATCTGTGACAAGGCGATGGAAGACAACATCGCGCTGAAGTATATCGAGCCGATTCACGGCAAGGACGGCTACTTCCGCGTCACGCCGGGCACGGACGAGGAAAACGAGCGCTGCCTGGCCACCATCCGCAAGATCTTCGGCGGCAGGGGGCCGGGGCAGAACTCCGAGCCGCCCAACCGTCTCGCCTGACGGAGCTTGACGGGATGCGTCCGGGCCCTGGCCGGGGTTTTCCGGCCGGGGCCTGTTTTTCGATTGGGAATGAATGCGGGGGGCATGATTGCCCCGCGCGCGGCGGGGAAGACCGGACATGGACAGCCAGGACAGCCAGGCGATCAGTTTCTTCGATCTCGACCACACGCTGATCGATACCGATTGCGAGTGGGAATGGAAAAACATGCTGGTGGACAAGGGGCTGGCCCCGGAAAGCCACCGCGCGCGCCAGGACAGATACATGGAGCTGCACGCCCTGGGCAAAACGCCGGCGGAGGAATACATCGCCTTTCTGATGGACGATTTCACCGGGCGCACGGAAAGCGAAATGGCCCAACTGGCGCGGGAGAATTTCGAGACCCGGGTGCGCGGCAAGGTCTTCCCCAGAGCGCTGGAAGAGATTGAGCGCATTGCCGGAGACGGTGGCAGGCCGGTGCTGCTGTCGGGTTCGTTCAGGCCGATCGTCGAACCCGTGGCGGCCTTTCTGGGCATGGGAGAGATCGTCTGCACGGAGCTGGACGTCCAAGACGGCAGGTTTACCGGCGCGCTGACAAGCGAATTCTGCATCCGCGAGGGCAAGGTGAAACGGGCCAGGGACTATTGCCGCGCTCATGGCCAGCGGCTGCGTGACGCGGCTTTTTATGGCGACAGCCTCTCCGATTTGCAGATGTTCGAGCAGATCGGGCGGGCGAACGCCGTCAATCCCGGCCCGCGGCTGGAGCGGATCGCCCGGGAAAGGGGCTGGCGCGTCATCAAGTGGAAAGACTGAAAACCGCCCGGCCTTTCTCTTTCTGTTTGTTCCGGTTGTCCTTTGGATAAACAGGGCGGTGCTTTTGCGCCCTTTTGCCGCGCCGTGCTTTGCAAGCGGGCGTAAAGTCATGTTAGTATCACGCGCGGCGGGCAGGAGTGCGGCGGACGGGGACAGTGATGGTGAGACGTTCCAAATTCATATTGAATATTAATCTGGCCTGGGCTGCGGCATGTGCGGCGGTGAGTCTGAGCTTGTTCGCGCAAGCACATACGGCTTCCGCTCAGCAGGTGGAATGCACGCCGGAGAACCCTTATTATCCCGATTGCATGCAAAACCCTCATCATGCGAGGGGCGTTCATCCCTTCCTGCGCCGGGTCAGGGCGCGGCGGTTCTACCATCATTTGCGCTGGCGCTTCCGGCCGCAGATGAACGGCCGCTTTCTTCCCGGCGCGCCGGCGGGTTTGCGCCGGGCCGGGATCACTCCGGCGGCGGGCAATGGCGAAGGCCCGCTGGGTGATGGCTGGACGGCGTGGATGACCGATTCCTACAGCTGGATCAAGGACAAGCGGCCGGCCTCGGCGGCCAGGGGCGGCTCGCTCAGCCTGACCGCTGGGCTGGACAAACAGCTGACGGAGACCTTGACCGCCGGGATAAGCCTCAACGGGGTGCGCTCGCGCATGACGACGCGCTTCAACGGCGGTTATTCGCATGTCAACGGGCTGACGGTTTCGCCCTATGTGAATATCACCCTGACGGACTGGCTCTCGGCGGAGATCACCGGCGGC
>JALUFY010000133.1 GCA_027051995.1 Hyphomicrobiales bacterium | reverse complement strand
TCTGTGCCTGACGCTGGGCGCGCTGGCCGCGCTGGAGGAGGCTCTGGACGCCCCCGATCTGATGGCCCTGGCGGAACGCTTCGAGACCGGCCGCCTCTCGGCGCGCGATCTCATCGCCGTCATCACGGCGGGCCTACGCGGCGCGGGCCATGAGGTGAGCGAGGATGAGGTGGCCGCCATGACCAGCGCCGAAGGCGCGCCGGGCTATGCCAAGATCGCCGCACGCTTGCTGGCCGCCACCTTCCCGGCGGGCGAAGAGGATGCCCCGTGAGCGCCATTCCCTTCCGCCGCCTGCTGGGGCTGGCCGTGGCTCATCTCGGCATCTCCCCGGCGCGGTTCTGGGCCATGACGCCGCGCGAGCTGTCCGCCGCCCTTGAAGCCCGTTTCGGCGCGCCGTCCGCCCCGCCGCCGCGCCATGTGCTGGCCGCACTGATGCGCCGCTTCCCCGACGAAGGAGTTGAAGATGGCCGAAACCCTCGATGAAATCACCATTCCCGTGCGTCTGGAGACGCAGGCGCTGCGCCGCGACATGCAGCGCGTTCAGGGGTTTTCGCGTTCCTTCGCCCGCACCATGAGCAACACCTTCGCCGGGGCCATCCTGAGCGGGCGCAAGTTCTCCGATGTGCTGCGCTCTCTGGCCATGAGCATGGCGCGGCTGACCCTGAGCGCCGCCATGCGCCCGCTGTTCTCCGGTCTCGCCGGAGCGCTGGGCGGACTTTTGGGCTCCGCGCGCGGCAATGTCTTCTCCGCCGGGCGGCTGCGCGCCTTCGCCAATGGCGGCGTCGTCGGCGGGCCGGCGCTTTTCCCCATGCGCTCCGGCGCCGGGCTGATGGGCGAGGCGGGGCCTGAGGCCATCATGCCCCTGGCGCGCGGCGCGGACGGCAAGCTCGGCGTGCGCGCGGCGGAAGGCGCGGGCGCGGTGCATGTGACCATGAACATCACCACCCCGGACGCGGACGGCTTCCGCCGCTCCTCCACCCAGATCGCCGCCACCCTCGCCCGCGCCATCGATCAGGGCAGAAGGAACCTGTAATGCCCCATCTTGTCTTGCCGCCGGTGATGGACCGAACCGGTGCTGGCAAACAGGAAAGCCCTTTTCTCGTCATTGCCGGGCACCGTCCCGGCAATCCAGGGCCGCAAGCTCCGTGCCCGCCGCCCTGGATGACCGGCACGGGGGCCGGTCATGACGGGAAGGGATGGGAAACTGCTCAAAGCACGCCGCCTCCGCTCCGCCTTGTAATAAGCGACAAGAAAAGACACAAAACCCATGCCCCATTTTCATGAAGTCCGCTTTCCCCTGGAGATTTCCCGCCGCGCCTCGGGCGGGCCGGGGCGGCAAACGGAGATTGTCGTGCTCGGCTCCGGCCATGAGCAGCGCAACGCCCGCTGGGCGGATTCGCGCCGCCGTTACGAAATCGGCTACGGGGTGAAAAGCATCGACGACATTCACGCCGTCATTGCCTTTTTCGAGGCCCGCATGGGCCGTCTCTACGGCTTCCGCTTCCGCGACTGGAGCGACTGGAAATCCTGCCCGCCGCTGCAAACGCCCGCCGCCACCGATCAGAACATCGGCGAAGGCGACGGCGCGGCGGCGGATTTTCAGCTCGTCAAGACCTACGGCTCCGGCCCCGCCGCGTGGCGGCGCGTCATCGCAAAGCCCGTGGCCGGCACGATGAAAATCGCCATCGACGGCGCGCCACAATCCGGCGGCTGGAGCCTTGATGAAACAACCGGCGTGGTGACGTTCTCTGCCCCGCCGCCCGCCGGGGCGGTGATCAGCGCCGGATACGAATTCGACACCCCGGTGCGTTTCGATACGGATGAATTGCGCATCGATCTTTCCGCCTTCCGCGCCGGGGCCATTCCGTCCATTCCTCTCGTGGAGGTGCGCGCATGAGGCTCCTTCCCACCGCCATGCAGGCCGCCCTGGACGAGGGCGCGGCCACCCTGTGCCTGTGCTGGAAGCTCATGCCAAGGGGCCGCCCGCCCTTGGGCTTCACCAGCCATGACAGGGATGTCGCCTTCGATGGCCTGACATACCGCGCCGCCAGCGGTTTCGCCGCCTCGGAGATCGAAACCTCCCTTGGCCTGTCCGTGGACAATACGGAAGTGGCCGGGGCCCTGTCCGCCTCCGATCTGACGGAAGAGGATCTGGCCGCGGGTGTCTATGACGACGCGCGCATCGAAATCTGGCTGGTGGACTGGCGTGACCCTGACGTGCGCCATCTGCTGCGCGCCGGTTCCATAGGCCGCGTCTTACGCGGCGGCGTCCATTTCACTGCCGAGATTCGCGGCCTCTCCCATTATCTGAACCAGACGCGCGGGCGCGTATACGCCTATGGCTGCGACGCCGCCGTGGGAGATGCCCGCTGCGGCGTTGACCTGTCCTCCCCGGCCTTCTCCGCCGCCGCGACGGTCACCGAAGCGCGCGATTCCCGCCGGTTCACGGCCGGCGGGCTGGCCGCCTTCGCCTCCGGCTGGTTCGCCCTCGGCCGCCTGACATGGACATCCGGGGCCAACGCCGGAAGAAGCGCCGAGATCAAGACACACAGAACGGGGCAGGGGGGCGCGGCTCATATCGGCTTGAGCGCCCCGGCCCCCGCGCCCATCGCGGCGGGAGACGCCTTCACCATCACCGCCGGATGCGACCGCCAGTTCGCCACCTGCCGGGAGAAATTCGCCAACGCGGAGAACTTTCGCGGTTTTCCGCACATGCCCGGCAACGACTTCATCATGCGCTATCCCAACAGGGACGATACGGACAATGACGGCTCCGCTCTCACGGACTGACCGCGCCGGAATCGTAGCCGCCGCGCGCTGCTGGATCGGCACGCCCTATGTGCATCAGGCATCAACCCGGGGCGCGGGCTGCGACTGCCTGGGACTGGTGCGCGGCGTCTGGCGCGAGCTCTATGGCCAGGAGCCCGAGCGCCCGCCCGCCTATACGCCCTGGTGGGCCGAGGACGGCGGCGAGGAAACCATGCTCGCCGCCGCCCGCCGTCATCTCGTGCCCGTCACGGATGGCCGCATCCGCCCCGGAGACGTTCTGCTCTTCCGCTACCGGCGAACCCTGCCGGCCAAGCACGCCGCCATCGCCGTCTCGCCGGACGCCATGATTCACGCCCAGGAGGGCGCGGCGGTCTGCGAAGTCCCCCTGACCCCCTGGTGGAAGCGCCGCATCGCCGGCGTCTTCGCCTTTCCGGAGATTGACTGAATGGCCACGCTTGTTCTCGCCGCCGCCGGGGCCGCCATTGGCGGTCTGGCCGGGCCGCTGGGCGTTATCGCCGGGCGCGCCATCGGCGCCATCGCCGGCGGCTTCGTTGACGGACTGATCTTCGGCAGGACGCAACATGTCTCCGGCCCGAGGCTGGATGATCTGCGCGTCATGGCCTCTTCGGAGGGCGCGCCCGTCCTGCGCGTCTATGGCTCGGCGCGCGTCGCCGGGCAGATGATCTGGGCCACCAATCTGATCGAGGAAGTCGTCACCCATAAATCCGGCGGCAAGGGCGGTGGGCCGAAGGTCAGGACGACCGAATACAAATATTACGCCAATTTCGCCATCGGCCTGTGCGAGGGCCCCATCGCCGCCGTCACCCGCGTCTGGGCCGACGGCAAGCCGCTGGATGTCTCGCAAATCACCATGCGGGTCTATCATGGCGACGAGGAGCAGCGGCCCGACAGCCTGATCGTCTCCCGCCACGGCGCGGGCAACGCGCCCGCCTATCGCGGCCTGGCCTACGTGGTCTTCGAGCGCCTGCCCCTGGAGCGTTTCGGCAACCGCATTCCGCAGCTTTCCTTCGAAGTCTCCCGCCCGGTGGACGATGATCTGGCGCGCATCCCGGCGGTCAACATCATCCCCGGCGCGGGCGAGTTCTTCTGCGATCCCGATCCCGTCACCCGCGACGCCGGAAACGGCAAGACCATCAGCGAAAACGTCCATGCCCAGTCAGACCGCGCCGACTGGGCCGTCTCCATGGATCAGCTCACAGCCGTCTGCCCCGGCCTGCGCGCCGCCGCCCTGGTGGTCAGCTGGTTCGGCTCCGATCTGCGCTGCGGCCATTGCGCCATCAGGCCCAAGGTGGAAGTCCATGACAAGACCACGACGCCGCATTCCTGGTCCGTGGCCGGGCTGAGCCGCGCGGAGGCGCATGAGGTTTCGCGCATCGATGGCAAACCCGCCTATGGCGGCACGCCCTCCGACGCCTCCGTCATCCGCGCCATCCGCGATCTGAAGGCGCGCGGCCTCGAGCCCGTCTTCTATCCCTTCGTCATGATGGACATCGCGCCGGGCAACGCCCTGCCTGATCCCTATACGGGCGCGTCCGGCCAGCCGCCCTTTCCCTGGCGCGGGCGCGTCACATGCGATCCCGCCCCCGGCCAGCCCGCCAGCCCGGACAGGAGCGCAAGCGTGAACGATCAGCTCTCCGCCTTCCTCGGCGCGGCGGCGCGGGATGACTTCTCGCTCGATGGCGAAAGGGTCATCTATTCCGGCCCCGATGACTGGGGCTACCGCCGCTTCATCCTGCACAACGCCTGGCTGGCGAAGGCCGCGGGCGGCGTGGAGGCCTTTCTCATAGGCTCGGAGC
>JALUFY010000132.1 GCA_027051995.1 Hyphomicrobiales bacterium | reverse complement strand
TCGGTCACCACCGCGCCGTGCAGACCCTCGTAGAGCAGCACCTCGGAGGCCTCCGGGCCATATTCCTCCCATTCGGTGAACTTGCCCGGCTCGACGCCGTATTTGGCCGCCTCCTCGTCGTCATGCACATAATGACGGGTGCGCAGCCGGCCTGTCTCGCCATAGAGCTTGAAGGTCTTTTCCAGCTCGTCCAGCAGATTGGCCTCCGGGCCGAAATGCGAGAAATGGTGGTTGCCCTCCTCCTCGGCCTTTTTCATCGCCTCCTTCATCGCCATGCGGTCATAGCGGTGAAAGGCGTCGCCCTCGATCATCACCGACTTGATGTTCTCGCGGCGGAAAATCTGCTCGAAGGTGTGCTTGACCGTGGACGTGCCCGCCCCGGACGATCCGGTAACCGAAATGATGGGATGCTTGACCGACATGGCCTTCCGTGCTCCTCGCAATCGTGTGTGTTTGACCCTGATTGACCTGTTTGTCCGCCCGCGCGATGCCGCGCCGGATGGCGGACAAGTCCCCGTTTCTAGCGGAAAAGCCCCCGCCTGGAGAACAGCGGCGAGCGCATGCCGCCCGTCGGCAGCTCGTAATAGCGCCGCACCCGCTCCACCTCCGGCCTGGAGCCGAAAATCACCGGAATGCGCTGATCCAGCCGCTTCGGAGCCTGCTTTAGAATGCGCTCGCGCCCGTTGGTCGCCAGCCCGCCGGCGTTCTCGATCACCAGCGCGATGGGGTTGGCGTGGAACAGATGCTTCAGCCGCCCTTCCAGATATCCCGGCCGCATGTCGTTGGGATAGAGGAAGATGCCGCCCCTGTTGAGCACCCGCACCGTCTCCGCCGCCATGGAGGCCGCCCAACGCATGCTGTAATCGGCCTCGCGCGGCCCGTCCGCCCCGTCGATCATGTCATCGACATAGCTGCGGATGGCCGGATCCCAGTGGCGGTAGTTGGAGGCGTTCACCGCGTATTCGCGCGCGTAATCCTCCGGCAGCGTCTTGTTCTCCGCCGTGATGAAGAACTCCCCCGTATCGGGATCCATGGTGGCGATCTGCGTCCCCTCGCCCAGCGAGAAGATCAGCGCCGTGCGCGGCCCGTAGGTGAAGAAGCCGCCGGCGATCTGCCTCTCGCCCGGCTGCAGGAACGTCTCATCCCCCCCCTCGGGCAGAAACGAGAACAGCGAACCCGTCGTCAGGTTGGCGTCGATGTTGGTCGAGCCGTTGAAGCAGTCCAGCGTCATGGCCACCGGCGCGCCCGCCGTCACGGCGTTCACGCCGCCCTTTTCGCGCGCCACTTGCGACACCGGCGCGCCCTCCAGCGCGGCGGAGAAGATTTCCCCCGCCCGCTTGTCGAAATAGGCGAAAATATCGCTCATGCGCATGTCCGCCAGAGCGGGATTGAGCGGCCCGCGCGCCACCATGCGCGAAACCTCCGCCGCCGCCCTGCTCATGCGCGTGATGGTCTCCGCCGCCGCCCTGGCCGCTTCCCCGGCGGCCGCCGCATCCTTCAGCCAGACATCAAGCCCGGTAAAAGCACTCATCCCTGCCATACTCCTGCTGACCCGCCCTGCCCGGCCTGGCGCTCTTTAATGGCGCTCCGCCGGTTTCAAGGTGGCGCGGGGCCATGAAAAATCCGGCCCCGCGCCGCTGCTTTCCCTCCACTCCGCTTCTTCCGGAGCTCCTCTTTACGCTTCGGACATTACGAAGTTTGAATAGAAAGTAAATTTGAATTATCTTACCTGCGGCAACAGAAAAATTTAACTGCGGCACATCGGAGCAGATGTGGAAAACGCAATCCGGGCCCCTTGACCATGCGCAACGTCACTCTCAAGCAGCTCCGTGCCCTCCAGGCCGCCGTCAGGGCCGGCACCGTCTCCGGGGCCGCCCAGCTGCTGCACGTCACCCCGCCGGCCGTCTCGCTGCAATTGAAGCTGCTGGAAGAGCACGCCGGCATCTCGCTGCTGGAGCGCTCGCCGGATGGCCTGCGCCCCACCCCGGCCGGCGGCGTCATCCTCGACGCCATCCGCCAGATCGATGGCGTGCTGAAGGCCTGCTCCATGTCGCTTGAGGAGATGAAGGGCGTCTCCACCGGCTCGGCGCGCGTCGGCGTGGTCTCCACGGCGAAATACTTCGCCCCCCGCGCCCTGGCCGATTTCTCCCGCGCCCATCCGGATATCGAGATGCGCCTGCAGGTGGGCAACCGCGGCGAAACCATCGCGGCGCTGGAGAACTACGATCTGGACTTCGCCATCATGGGCCGCCCGCCGGACGGCTTCGAGGTCGAGCAGTCCATCATCGGCCCCCATCCGCACATTCTCATCTGCCCGCCGGATCACCCGCGCGCCGGGCGGCGCGATCTGCGCCCCGCCGACCTGTCGCACGAAACCTTCCTGATGCGCGAGAAGGGCTCCGGCACCCGCCTGCTGACCGAAAAGCTCATCGCCCGGCTGGACATCGAACCGCGCATCGGCATGGAGATCGGCTCCAACGAAACCATCAAGCAGGCGGTCATGGCCGGCCTCGGCATCGCCCTCATCTCGGCCCACACCGCCGCCGTGGAGCTGCGCGACGGCCGCCTGGGCTTCCTGCCGCTTCAGGGCCTGCCCATCATGCGCCAGTGGTATGTGGTGCGCCGCAAGGAAAAGCGCCTCATGCCCGCCGCCGAGGCCCTGTGGGAGTTCATGGCCGCCCAGGGCGCCGCCTTCCTGCCCCGCATGAAGGGCCTGCTGGACTGAAACGGGCGGCGATGCCCCGCCGGATCAGCCGCCCTTCGGCGCGCTCACCGCGATCATCGGGCCGATGCGGCCCCAGCCGCCGTATTGGCCCAGCCCCGGGGCGTAAATCTGCGAGATGGTTCCGTCCAGAAACAGCGCGTTGGGCGTTTTCAGCTTGTCGCGGAACAATCGCGCGAAGGTGTGGAAGTTCACCGGCTGCTCGCTGATGGCCAGCCACACGGTGCGCCCGTCCGCTGCCACGCCCACGCCGTTGCGGATCTTGCGCGAGGCCGAATCGCGCATGAAACGCGGATGGATGCGCCCGTCGATCACCAGCATCGGCCCCGACTGGGTGGCGAACTCCACATTGCGCCGCGCCCTGGCGAAACGGCCCGTCTCCGTCACCCCGGCGCGCCCGCCGGCCAGCCAGAAAACGCCATTGGGCAGCATGTGGAAATTGCCCGGCCCCTTGCGCCGGTTCAGCGGCCGGATTTCCCGCCCGCGCTCCACGTAGAGCCCGATGGGCGCATGTCCGGCGCTGAACATGCCTGCGTTCATGGCGAAGAGCAGATCGCGCCCCCGCTTGCGCAGCATTCCGGCCAGCCGCCCGAAGCTCTTCAGCGGCGCCCCGTCATCCCCGGCCCAGTAGAGCGCGATTTCGTCGCGCGCCGCGTCGAACCGGCAGACGATGTGCAAGGCGCCCTCGAAGCGCACACGCGCGCACCCGGACGCGTCATCCGCCCCCAGCCGCCCCGCCACGGCCCGCCCCGCCAGGGCCGCGACAAGCGCCGCCATGAGAACCATCCGTTTCATGTATTCTCCTTCCGTCATGCCTGCGAGAGGGTATGGCGGCTCGCGTCCTCAGCTCTGGATGATCTGTCCGCTCACTGGGCCGGCTTGGGCTCCGGCGCGCCGTTGGCCAGCTGGCGCAGCCCGGCCTTGTCGGTGATGATGGCGCGCGAGCGGCCCTTCAGCTGGATCAGGCCGCGCCGCTCCAGCTCCTTCAGGCCGCGCGACACGGTTTCCGGCTGAAGCCCCATGTAGTCGGCGATGTCGGAGCGCCGCAGGGCCAGATCGACATTGAGGCTGTCCTTGCCGCCCAGCTGGCGCTTGCGGCATTCGAAGATGTAGGCCGCCAGCCGCTCCGGCGCGGATTTCTTGCCCAGATCGACGACATGCCCTGCGGCGGCGTGAATCTGCTCGCGCATGTTCGAGACGGCCACCGTCTGCACATCCGGGTTGGTGCGCATCAGTTCATCATAGTTGTCCACGCTCAGCGAGCAGATACGCGCCGGGGTGAGCGCGATCAGCGAGCCCGGCGCCTGCCCGTCGCCGTGGCGCAGGTCGATGATGTCGCCGCGCCAGTAAAGCGCCGCGATGGAGCGCCGCCCGTCCTTGAGCACATGTTGCAGGCCGATGACGCCATCGACGATGGCGATGATGGGATTGCGGTCCAGCAGGCGGGCGTTGACCGGCTGCTTGCGCTCCACGCTGGCCGGGTTGGAATGCGCCGACAGATTGATCAGCTCGCCAGCGGACATCTGCGCGCAGATGAGCTTTTCATCGGTGCGCAAGGCGCAATTCCTGCATTTGTCGGCGATGACCGCGGCCATGTTGTCCATCTGCTCGTGTCCCCCTCTTGCCGCGCTCCGGCTGCCGGAACGCTTGACTCCCTCCGCTTCTGGGGCGAAATCTAGCGAAAATGCCGCACCTCGCATTGATCAAAATCAATTTACCCCGTGCCGGACATGCCAGCAGGCGAAAACCCGGCATGACAATGCGGACGCGGCGGAATAGAAATTGACGCTGGAAACACCCCGCTGGCGGAGGACTTGAACCCCGCGTTGCGCCGGGCGGATAATCAGGGAGGCTTGCAAACCGTGGATTTGACAGACAGACGCGCCCTGGCGCGCAAGGTGATCGAGGGTTCTGGAGC
>JALUFY010000131.1 GCA_027051995.1 Hyphomicrobiales bacterium | reverse complement strand
ACGGCCTATGGCTATCACATCCCGGCCATCCCGAAATGGATCGAGCCCTGGGAGTGGCTGGGCCACAAGGAAAAGACGAAGAAGTTCCCCTTCCACATGGTTTCGCCGCATCCGCGCTGGCGCACCCACACCATTTTCAACAACGTGCCCTGGCTGCGCGAGACCTATGAACAGGAAGTGACGATCAACGCCTCCGACGCGAAGAAACTCGGCATCAGGACAGGCGACATCGTCGAGGTCTACAACGACCGCGGCAAGATCGTCGTTCCCGCCTATGTCACCGAGCGGGTGCAGCCCGGCGTGGTGGTCGTGCACGAGGGCGTGTGGATGGACCCGGACGAGAACGGCGTGGACCGGGCGGGCAATCCCGATTTCCTCACCAATGACAATCCTTCGCCGGCCGGCGCCTTCGCCTACAACACCGTGCTGTGCAACATCCGCAAGAGCGATCTGGAGCACAAGCCCGGCTGGGACAGGCTGGCCACCGCCCGCTCCTACATCTTCCGGCGTGACGATTGAGCGCAACCTGATTTGACAAGCGAGGATCAAGAGAAATGGCGAAGAAACTCGACAAGGAACAGGTCAAGGCGGCGCTCAAGCGCAAGGTGCGCGCCATCTATGAACCTGTAAAGCCGAAGGTGCAGATGGGCTTCATCCACAACAACGTGGATTGCATCGGCTGCCGCGCCTGCGAAATGGCCTGCAAGGACAAGAACGGCCTGCCCCCCGGCCCGCGCTTCCGCCGCGTGCAGTATATCGAGGGCGGCAGCTTCCCGGCCGTTTACGCCTACAAGGTCAACATGTCGTGCAACCATTGCGCCGAGCCCGCCTGCCTGCCTTCCTGCCCCACCGGGGCCATCTGGAAGCGCGAGGACAACGGCATCGTCGATATCGACTCCACCCTGTGCATCGGCTGCCGCAAGTGCGAGGCTGCCTGCCCCTTCGGCGCGCCGCAATACATCCCGGAGCTCAATATCGTCGCCAAGTGCAACATGTGCGTCGATGAGCAGCTGGCCGGGCGCAAGCCCTATTGCGTCATGGCCTGCATGATGCGCGTGCTCGATGTCGGGCCGATTGATGAGCTTGCCGATGGCTCATACAAGACCACCGCCTATTCGGAGGCCGACAAGAAGAATCTGGTGCGCCAGGTCAAGCACATGGCCAACCCGGAGCTGACCAATCCCTCCATCCGCTTCATCGCCCACTCGCAAGGCAAGGTCAGGTAAGTTGAGCAATTCAAAGTCAAGGGAGACAGCCGATTGCGCCCCCATGAGGCTGTCCGAAGCGGACGAGGCCGTTCTGCGCGAGAACGCGCGGGACGACCTCGCTCTGCTTGCCCGCCTGCATCATTCCGAGCTGGACAAACAGGCCCTGGATGATCTGCGCGCGGCGGATTTCGCCAGCCTGTTCGCCCTGCTGCCGGAGGACGACGCCGCCACGCAGGCCTGCTCCGTCGTGGACAGGGGCTGGAAGGTCATGGACGAAGGCGATGAGGCGCGCCTGCTGGACGAGCTGGCGGCGGATTTCGCCGCTACTTATCTGACCTATCAGCACCGCGTCTCGCCCACCGAATCCGTCTGGCTGGACGACGACAATCTGGAGCGCCAGGAGCCCATGATCAAGGTGCGCCAATGGTATGCCCGCTTCGGCGCCGCCGCCCCGGACTGGCGCAAGACGCCTGATGATCATATAGCCCTGCAATTGGCCTTCCTCTCGCACCTCATGACATTGCGCGATGAAACCGGCGCATACGCCGCCAGCCTGGAGGACGCCGCGCGCTTTCTGGACGCGCATCTCCTGCGCTGGATCGACGATTTCGCCGCCGCCGCCGCGCACCGCTGCGATACGCCCTTTTACGCCGGGCTGGCCATGTTCACCCGCGCCTGGATCAGGGCCTTCCGCGAAGGTCTGACTCGCGTCACCGGCCTTGAACCGCCGCCGGAGGAGGAAAAACCCGAAACCACTCCTGCCCCGGAGGCGGCGGAAGCGCCCTTCGTGCCGGGGACGGGCCCCGCCGTCTGAGCCATCGCATGGCCGCTGGCGAGAAAGATGCCCGGGGGCTTCCGAAACATGCTATTTTGTCAGGTGTGATGCGGAGTCTGCACCGGGATCTTCCATGATGACGCCCCTGAAAAAATGGCTGTCCACAAGCCTTGGCGCGCGCCTTCTGGCCATGCTGGCGGGGTTTCTGATCGTCTCCTCGCTGGTTTTTCTCGCCGCCTTCGCCTGGTTTTACAGGAATCAGCTGGCGCGCGAGCGCCTGGCCGCTTCCGCCCAGGTCTCCATGCTGTTTCAGGCCTCCCTGGAGAACGCCATGGTCAAGCGCGACCTGCCCGGTCTGCGCGAGATTTTGCGCCGCCTTGGCCGCCAGCCTTCGGTGCATCGCGTCATGCTGGCCAACCCGAAAGGCGAAATCCGCTTCGCCTCGAAAAGCACCCTGCTGAAGCAGCCCGTGGTGGCCCGCGAGCTGGCTGGCTGCGGCGCGCGCTGTTCCGGCAAATGGCCGCCAAAGCGCCCCTATACCCGCTTTTACGACGACCCGGCCCTGGGCTCCGTCCTGCGCACCGTCAAGCCCATCTACAACAAGCCGGTCTGCACGCCCTGCCACGGGCCGCTGAAAACGCATCCGGTCAATGGCGTGCTCATCGCCGATTTCGACGCGCGCAATCTGCAGGTCTCGGCGCTGGCCGGCGCGGCGGGCATGGCAGGCGCCGGCGCCCTGGTGATGATCGTCACGCTCCTGTCCGCCTGGATGTTTCTGCGCCGCTACGTGCTGGCTCCGGTGGAGGCGCTCAAGGAGGCCTCCGGCCGGCTGGCGGCGGGGGATTTCTCGGCCCGCGCCAAGGTGGACAGCGGCGACGAGCTGGGCCGTCTGGCGGCGGATTTCAACGTCATGGCTGGCAAGCTGAAAAACATGGTGGACAGGCTGCGCGCCCATGACGCCTTCCTGCAGGCCCTCATCGATGCAGCACCCGACGGCATCCGCGTTATCGGCCCCGATTACCGCATCCGCCTGGCCAACCGCGCCTATTGCCGCCAGGCCGGCTGCGATCCGGCCAGACTGGCCGGGAGCTTCTGCTACGCCGCCCACGGGCGGGACGAGCCCTGCCCGGATACCCTCGTCGGCTGCCCCATCGAATCGCTGAAGAGAGAGCCGGGCCCCATCAAGGTCATGCACACCCACACCTCCGCCAGCGGCGAAAAGCTGCCCGTGGAGATCATCGCCGCGCCATTGCGTGACGAAGCCACCGGCGAGACGCTCATTGTCGAGGCCATCCGCGATCTGCAAAGCCAGATCTCCATCACCCAGGAGCAGCGCATGGCCGAGATGGGCCAGCTGGCCACCGGCGTGGCCCATGAAATCCACAATCCCCTGGCCTCCGTGCGCCTCGGCCTTCAGGCCATGGCCCGCGCCGCCGAACGTGGCAAGCCGCGCGAGGAAATCTTCGCATATCTCTCCCAGGTGGACGAGGCAGTGGATCAGTGCATTTCCGTCACCGGCAAGCTGCTGCGCCTGTCCATGCCGCCCGCCGGGCATGTGCAGATCGTCGATGTGGCGGAAATCGTCACGGACGTCACCTCGCTTCTGCGCTTCGAGGCCGAGCGCCAGAACGTCAGGATCACGCTGGATTTGAATCCCGATCTGCGCGTTCTGGCCACCGATGGCGAAATGCGCATGATCGTGCTCAATCTGGTGCAGAACGCCTTTCACGCCATGCCAGATGGCGGCGAGCTCGCCATCAGCCAGCGCCGCCGGGGCGATATGGTGGAGATCGCCTTCGCCGACACTGGCGTCGGCATGAGCGCCGAAACCATCGCCCGCATTTTCGATCCCTTCTTCTCGCGCCGCGCCGATTCCGCCGAGGGCACGGGGCTCGGCCTGACCATCTGCCGCGCCATCGCCGAGCGCTACGGCGGCTCCATCCGCGTTGAGAGCGAAGAGGGCAAGGGCGCGGTATTCACAGTCGCCATGCCGTCCGCTGAAGGCGGCGCGGACAAGACCGGAGGAAAGACCAGGGCATGAACGCCGCAAGAAGCCTGCTCATCGTCGATGACGACCGCCTGTTCAACCAGCTGGTCACCACCCAGCTGGCCGAATCCGGATACCATGTCACGGGCATGCGCTCATGGACGGACGCCCGCGAATGGCTGAAGAGCAACGAGCCCGATCTGGTGCTGCTCGACATCCGCCTGCCGGACGCCGAGGGCCTGGAGGTGCTGCGCGAGATCGTCCCCCAGATCCCCGTCATCGTGCTCACCGCCTATGGCTCGGTGCGCTCCGCCGTGGAGGCCATCCGCCACGGCGCTGCGGAATATCTGGTCAAGCCGGTCAACCTGGACGAGCTGGAGCTGGCCATCACCCGCACCCTGGGCCACGCCGAGCTGAAGGAGTCGCTCAGCTTCGTGCGTTCGCGCGAGCGTAAGACCCGCAAGTCCTGGATGGTGGGCCGCTCCAGGGCCCTGCAAAAGGTCTCGAAAATGATCAAGGCGGTGGCGGGCGAGAACGTCACCGTGCTGATCACCGGCGAGTCGGGCACCGGCAAGGAGCTGGTGGCGCGCGAGATCCACGAGCGCTCGCCGCGCGCCGACGGCAACTTCGTCACCCTGGATTGCTGCACCTTGCAGGAAAACCTGTTTGAATCGGA
>JALUFY010000130.1 GCA_027051995.1 Hyphomicrobiales bacterium | reverse complement strand
TCGAACCCGGCCCTGGCCAGTCCCAGCCCCCAGGCGGCATACCAGAAGGGCGGATGGATCAGGTCGATGCCGTGATCGAAAACATCGCCCCAGAAGCTGGTCTTCAGAGTCGTGCGCGCCAGCTTGCCGTCCACCGTGTCGAGAAAGGTCATCAGCCAGGCGCAGACCAGGCCCCAGCCGTAATGCCCGTAAAGGAACAGGAAGAAGGCCGCGACAACGAACACCGCCGACAACGCCGTCACCATGTTCGGCGTCACGAAGGTATTGGCCAGCCAGCGCGTCACATGAAAGGCCGGACGCGGCCACAGCCGCTTGGTGACGAGATCGGTGGCCCCCTTGTATGTGCCCATGAAGGAACGCCATTCGGCATCACGCTGATTTTGTGCGTCAAGGATCAGCGCATAGGGAGCCTCGCGCTTGCGCAGCTTCTTCCAGAAATTGACGCCAAGCTCGCCCGGGCGCCTGGCCTCGAAGCCTTCCGGCGCGCCGCGCCCCTCCAGAGCATCCATCGCCGCCCGCGCCTGTCCGGCCGGCGCATGGGCCGCCACGGGCCGGCCGTCATCGGCCAGCAGGATCAGCCCCGGCCTGGAGACGAGCGCCGCCATCAGCTGCGGATCGAGCACCGCGTCGGCCCGCGAGATGATCACCGGCCGGGCCGCGTCCGCCGCGTCCTGTGCGTTCAACAGCTCTTTCACCCCGGCGCGGGCGAACAGCTTGCGCAGCCTTTGCGCCGTCGTCATGCCCCAGATACGGCCTTCGCCATGTCCCGTCAGCACGAGCGCCGGTTTCGCCTCTTCGTTCATCTGCCCCTCATGTGTCACGATACCGTCTCCGCCCGCATGGCCAGGGCCGCCGTCAGCAGCGCCAGCGCCGCCACGGGGATCCACGCCGCCGCCCAGGGCGGGGCCAGGCCCATTTCACCGATGGTCATGGAAATGCCGTCGAAAATGAAATAGGCGAAACCGATGGTCACGCCGGCCCCGAACATGTAGCCCACCGCGCCGCCGCGCCGGTAGCGCGCCGCAAGCGGCACGCAGACCGCCATCATCAGCCAGGCGGCCAGCACAAGGGATATGCGCTTGTGCCACCAGGCCTCGTAAACGAAGGCCGGGCGGATGCCGAAGCCCTGATTGACGACGAAATAGCGCAAGTCCGCCAGTGACATCTCTTCCGGATCGCCGGAGCGCGCCCCGGCGGCGGCAAACCGCAGATTGCCCGAATAGACCATGGCCGCAACCCGCCCCGGGGCCACGTTGTCGCGCGAATAGATCAGCACATCGCGCAGCAGCCAGCGGCCGTTTTCCCGCCGCGCCGAGCGCGCGATGATCTGCTCGATCAGCAGTCCTTCCCTGTCGCGCCGGAAGATGGTCACGCCTTCCAGCCTTGTGGCCTTGGCGTTGGCCTTTTCCGCCCGCATGATGTCATTGCCCGCGCGCATCCAGATGGGGTCGCGCTCGCCCATTTGCAGCCGCTTGTTGGCGTAGTCTCCCACACCCCATTCGCGCAGCACCTTGGCCGTGGCCGGCACGGCCCGGTCATTGATGGCGAACTGGCCAATTCCCAGTACGATGCCCAGCGGCAGCAGCATGAGCATGATCTGGAACGGTGAAATGCCCGCCGCCCACAGCGCCACCATTTCGTCGCGCCAGGCCAGCTCAACGAGTGTCAGCAGCACCGCAAGCAGCAGGCTCATGTTCCAGAAGGTCGAGGCCACCTGCGGAAAGCGCAGGCCCGCGTAGCGCAGCAGGGCGGTATAATCATCGTTGTTGTAGGCCAGGATGCTGTCCATGTTGCTCAGCGCGTCCAGCATGAGCACGAACAGGGTCATGCCCAGCAGGATGGCCAGAAAGCGCGCGAAAACCATTTTCGTCAGCATCAATCCGATGGTCTTCATCGCGCCGCCTCCCCTGCGCCGTCACGCCGGAAGAGCCGCATGAGCCCGCCCTTGAACGCACCGGCGCCCCTCGCCAGGGCGTCATAGAGATTGTCGAACAGATCCTGCTTGATCGTGAAGCACACGCGCCAGTAGCGCCACAGGGAAAAGACCGCCAACAGGCCGAAGGGCAGCCAGATCATCAGCCAGATGGGCGCGGCCCCCACCCTGGCCACCGCCGCGCCATGCTGGACGAATTCGTAATAGGCGACCAGAATGATCAACGCCACGGCGAAGCGGTAGGCCCTTTGCTGGCGTCTCTGCCCGACGGCGAAGGGCAGGGCCAGAAACGGCAGGATCAGAATGGTCAGCACCGAGACGATGCGCTTGTGCAGCTCCACATGCAGCTCGCGCACGGAAGTTTTCCGGCGCGGCGGGTCATAACTGGCGCTCAGTTCGGCGCACGTCAGCTCCCGCACGTCCTCGCCGCGCGGGCGGAACACCGTGGCGCTTTCCTTGCCGATGGGCGCTTCCACGCGCTTGAAGAACCCGGAGGTGAAGCGCGGCGGCGGCTTGTCCGAATCGGTTTCCGGCCAGCTTTTCAGCGCCAGCCTGTGGCCGTCCTCCAGCACAAGCAGGGGCCTTGGATCATTCTTCTGCGGCACAAGGTAGCCGCGCTTGGCGGTGATCGTCTCCGCCCCGCCCTTGCCCCGGTAGTCGAACAGGAAAATACGCTGAAACCGGTTGGTCTTGCGCTCCAGCTTGTCGAGAATGAAGGTGCGCGTGCCCACCTGCATGAACACCCCTTCCTCGGCCAGATAGAAGACCTCGACATTGCTCACCGTGTAGATCAGCGCCCGGTAGGCGTAGCGCGTGTAGGGCTGCATCCAGCCGAAGATGAACACCGCCGCCAGCGTCATCAGGATGGACAGCCAGATCACCGGCCGCATCATCCTGTGCAGGGAAATGCCGGAGGCCAGCATGGCGTCGATCTCGCTGTTCTTCGACATCCGGTTGACGCCGAACAGCAGCCCCAGAAACAGCGCCGCGGGCATGGCGATGCCCAGATAATGGGGCACCAGATAACCCAGCAGCTCGAAGACCACGGAAAAGGAGTTCTTCTTGCCAAGCGTCACGTCGAGAATGCGCACCAGCCGCTCCGAAAGCAGCACCATCAGCCCGATGCCCAGCGCCACGCCCAGGGGCTTGAGCACCTGGGTGAGCACATAACGGTCCAGTATCTTGAAGCCGGGCATGGGCATCCTCGGAAAAATCGTCTCGGCGGGCTCGAATCAGCGTGCCGCGAACCGCGCCGCGCGAACGGCCGCCCTCTTATCCCGCATCACATGCATCATCACAAGGCCGCAATGCGGCGGAGACGGTGAAACCGCGTCCGGCCGGTCAGTCCCGCGAGCTCAGACGCAGGGTCTCCAGGGGAACGACGCCCTCGCCGTCCCCGCTCAGCCCGCGCCGCTCCACGGTGATGTTCCATACCCCCTGGGCGCGGGAGATGCGCAGCATCTGCCAGCCGCCCGGCGGCCTGCTCCGTCCCGTGGCCATGGAGGCCGAGGGCGCGGCCAGAAGATGCGCCCTGCCGGTGGCCGTCTCCAGCGCGTCATGCGCCCAGAGGTGATTGTGGCCGTAAAGCACGGCCTCCGCGCCATGCGTCTTCAGGATATCCTTCAGCGCGTCCGCGTCCTTCAGCGCCTTGCGCGGCTTCGTGGCCAGCTCCGCCAGCGGCGGATGATGGATCAGCACCACCCGGCACAGGCCCTTGGCGGCGCAGGATGTGAGCAGGCCGGCCAGCGCCTTGAGCTGTTTGCCGCCCACCCGTCCGGAGGCCTCGCCCCAGGGCGCGGGATAGCTGGAATTGACGCCGATCAGCGCCACGTTGCCCAGATAGCGCACCGTGGGAAACTCCGGCAGGCTCTTCTCCTCCGCCACACCGGTCATCCACGGCGCGAGAGAGGCCAGCCCGGCCTGCGCCGCATCAGCCACGTAGCAGTCATGATTGCCCGGCACGAAGGTCAGCTTCCCGGGCCCGGCGATGCCGGTCAGCCATTTTCGCGCCTTGGCGAATTCCGCCCGCGTGGCGATATTGGTCAGATCGCCGCTCAGCGCGACATGCCGCGCCCCGCTGGCGGCGATGTCCGCCATGACCAGATCGAGCACCTCGCGCCTGTGATTGCGCCAGCGCCGCAGCCGCCAGGACAGCCAGCCCAGAATGCGCTTCGAGGCCAGCTCGCCAGGCCGCGCGCCCGCCAGCGGCAGATGCGGATCGGTGATATGAGCGAGCCTGATCATGGAAATGGCGCAAATCAAGGGGATGATTGACGAAGCCGCGCAAAAGGTGTCATTGGAATGCGCGAACGGGCAGCCCGGAGCCTTTTCCGGACGCCCCCCAATAACAAAGGTAGCCGCGCCGTGAAAGTGATTATTCTGGCCGCCGGGCAGGGCCGCCGCCTTCTGCCGCTGACATCGGACATCCCCAAGGCCCTGCTGGACATCGGCGGCCAGACGCTCATAGGCCGCCAGATCGACGCCTTCGCCGCCCGCGGGGTGCGCGATTTCGTGGTCATCGCCGGTTATGGTTATGATCTGATGGAGCAGGCCCTGGCGCGCATCGCCGGGCGCGACAACGTCACCATCCGCATCGTCTACAACCCGTTCTACGCCGTCAGCGACAACCTGGCCAGCTGCTGGATGGCGCGCCATGAAATGGACGGCGATTTCATCCAGGTCAACGGCGACAACGTTTTCCGCGCCGATCTCGTGGAGGCGCTGCTGGCGGCCAATGGCGCGCCGGTGTCGGTGGCCATCAACCGCAAGGCAACCTACGACGCCGACGACATGAAGGTCATGCTCGACGGCCCGCGCCTGACGGAAATCGGCAAGACCCTGCCGCTGGAGGCCGTGGACGCCGAGGCCACGGGCTTTTACGTCTTCCGCGGCGAGGGGCCGCGCCTTTACCGCGAGGTGCTGGAGGAGATGATGAAACAGCCATCGGCCCTCAAGCAGTGGTTCCCCGCCGCCATCGGCCAGCTGGCCAAGCTGACGGCGGTCAACACCGTCGATCTCTCCGGCCATGTCTGGAGCGAGGTGGATTTCCCCACCGATCTCACCCAGGCCCGCCAGATGGCCGCCGAATGGGACGCCGAGAAACAGGATGCCGCGCGCCCCCGTCCGCGCCTGATCACCTGAACACGGGGCAGGGGAAAGGCGAAAAAACACCTGTCCGGCACTTGCGCTTTTCGCCGCCGCCCCTTATAGGAAATCCGGTCAGGCTGGTATGGTCTGGCTTCAGTGCGCCGCCCCCATCGTCTAGTGGCCTAGGACGCCGGCCTCTCACGCCGGAAACAGGGGTTCGAGTCCCCTTGGGGGCGCCATTCTTCCGCCAGCCGGAGGCCCATTTGGCCACTTTCGCGCATGCGGCGCCATTGGCGGCTTTTTTCCGTTCCAGCACCCGGCCACGGACGGCCACAAGGAGCGCCCGATGACATTCCGCCCGCCTTTCTTTTTTCTTCTGCTCGCCGCCCTGATCTGGCCGCCGCTGGCGCAGGCCGGAACGATCCTCAAGCCCGTGCGCGTCACGCAGGATATCTGGGCCCTCGTTGGCCAGACCGGCCCGCGCACGCGGCAAAACTTCGCTCTCAACGCCACATTCGGCGTCATCGCCACAAAGGATGGCGTCATTCTCGTCGACTCCGGCGCTTCGGCGGCCAGCGCCAAGGTCATCGACCTGGCCGTGCGCGTGGCCACGGGCAAGCCGGTGAAATGGGTCATCAACACAGGCGCGCAGGATCACCGCTGGCTCGGCAATGGCTATTTCGCCGCCCAGGGGGCGAAGATCATCGCCCTGAAACGCACCGTGAAAAGCCAGAAAGCCTTCGCCGCCGGTCACATGAAACGCCTCAAGGCGGTGCTGAAAAAACGCCTTGCCGGAACAAAACCCGTCTTTGCCGCCCCGGCGCTGGATACCGGTCACGCAAGGCTGGAGCTTGGCGGCGTCAAGCTGGAGATCATCTGGCCCGGCCCGGCCCATTTCCCCTCCGACGCCATCGTCTGGCTGCCGGACGAGCGCACGGTTTTCACCGGTGATCTGGTCTTCATGGACCGCATGCTGGGCGTTCTGGATCAGATCTCGGACACCGCGAAATGGAGCAAGGCCTTCAAGCGCATGGCGGTGCTCAGGCCCGTCCACGTCATCCCCGGCCACGGCGCGCCAGGGCCGCTGGCCAGGGCGCGCCTTGATACCGGCGATTATCTCGCCTGGCTCGTCAGGACGCTCACCCCGCTGGTGGCGGACATGACGCCGCTTGAAGACGTGCTGGCGAAATACCGCCAGACGCCCGCGCCCTTCCGCCATCTGCAACATCATGAAATCTGGCACCCCACCAACGTGGCGCGCACCTATGTGCAGCTGGAAAACGCCGGGCTGGAATGATCCCGGCCCGGGAAGGCGTCAGTCTTCGTCATCCAGAGGCGAGCCATCAGCGCGCGTGAAGCAATTCTCGCTGGTGTAACGCCCCGGCTGCGCATGCAGGTCAACATCCGGATAGAATCCTTCGTCCTGATCGTTGCGCGCGCCGATTTCCAGCAGAACCACTGGTTCATCCGTCTGGTTGATCAGGCAATGGCCATCTGCCACGCCTGCGGGAAATCCCGCCGCCTGCCCGGGATGCAGGATGGTTTCCCCCGCATCCGTCACCAATGTGGGGTGGCCTTCAAGGATATAGACGCATTCATCCTCGTGGCTGTGCCAGTGGCGCAGGGCGCTGGCCGCGCCGGGCGGCAGTTCGGTCAGATTGACGCCGAATTGCGTCAGCCCGAGCGCATCCGTCAGCGCCCGCTTGATGCGCCCGCCCACATGCGCGTTGAAGCGTTCCGGGTATCCTCCGCCGATACGCGGCGTGATGCTGGCGGGGTCGGCGATCCTGGGTTTGTCCGGCATGACGGGCCTATCTCGATTGCTTCTTCAGCGCCCGGATGCGCGCCGCCAGCGAGACGACGTTGCGCGCCTCGTCCGGCTGGACGGAAGAGGGCCTGGCGGCCTTTTTCGGCTTCGCCCCGCTGTTCTTCCCGGCGGGTTTCGCGCTCTTGGCGGGCTTTTTCCTTTTCTCGGCCTTGCGCGCCTTCACCGCCTTCGCGGGCGTGTCTTTTGCCTTCGCTCCGGCGGCGGACGGCTTGACCTTCACGGATGCGCCGGCGGTCTTTTTGCCCTTGTCCCTGGCGATGGCCTCGTCGATGGTTTTCAGGCTCGCCAGTTTGTTTTCCCACAGATCATCGAGCTTGCGCAGGTCGCTGTCCAGCTTGACGGCGTGCCTTTCGGCCTCTGCCAGCTTGCCGGTCAGCTTTCCGCCCGTTTCTCCCCCGCTCTCCCCGGTTTCCTTTTTCGCATCATTTTTTGCATCTGCATCGTCCCTGGACGCCGCCGCCATCCCGGCGGGCTCCGGCTCCGCCCGGGGGCTGGGAGATTTCACGGGCTTGCCGCCAAGTTGCGCCCGCTGGCTTTCCAGCTGCTTCGCCATTTTGTTGAGCTCGGCGATTTTCAGCGCCAGCCGCTCCTCGGCGTTCATGTCCGCGCCGTCCGCCAGTGCGGCATCCGCCGTGGCCGTGGCCGTGATTTCCTCGCGCAGGATGGCCAGTTGCCGCTCCCTGTCGCCAATTTCCTGCTTCAGTTTCTCCCGCTGCGTTTCCAGCTCCTTGATTCTGTCGTGCTGCTTGCGGATGGCGTCCTTGGCCTCATGGAGCGCCGCGGTGCGTTTTTCCAGATCGGCCTCCAGCGAGGCGGCCAGTTCCTTGAGGCTCTTGATCTCGCTGTCGCGATCCGAAATGACCTTGGCCGCCGCCTCCAGCTTTTCGGCCAGAATGCCCGTGCGGTTGCGCGCCCGCGAGACTTCCGCCTCCTGATGGGCGAAGCGCTCCTTGAGCTCGCTCAGCCGCAGCTCCAGCCTGCGCGTCAGCATGGCGTGCTCGGCCTTCAGCCTGTCGCGCTCCGCCCGCAGCACGGCCACCTCGTCCGGCTGGCTGCGCCGGGCGCGCCATTTTCTGATATCGCGCGCCAGGGCCCATGCGAAGCGCCCCGCCAGCAGCGCCACCAGCGCCACCACCGCCAGCGCCAGCGCGGCGAACATGAGCATTTCCATCTGTGACATGGCTTCCTCCCCGGTTTGTCCGGCGCTGCCCGGTTGATGAAGAAAAGCCCCTGTCAGCGCACCCGGCGCATTGAAGCCCAAACGGAAGCGATTTGCAAACCCGCGCGCGACTCAAGGTAAAAAAACGGGGGAGCCATCCGCGAACGGGTGGCTCCCCCGGCAAACCATCTGGCAATTTGGATATGCGTCCTAGAACGGATTCCAGGTCGGGCGCGCCGTCAGCTTCAGATAGCCGACGTTGGCCCCGAGCCTTGCGCCCACGCCGGTGCGGATCGGCGCCAGCACAAGCTGTTCATTGGCCTTGTAGCTTATGCCCAGCCCGCCGACGATATAGGCCGAACCGGCAATGCCGTAAAAGCGCGAGAAGATCTGGCGCGGCGAATCGATATTGTAGACCAGAATCAGCACTCTTGAGCCATTGCCCCCGGCGTCGAAGCCGATGCTCGGCCCCTGAAAGAACACCTTGGTACGCCGGCCGTCCTTCATGTAGAGCGTGCCCTCGCCATAGCGCAGTCCGCCGATGAAGGCTCCGGAAGCCTCCTGGCCGAGAATGTATCCCGTCGGCCGCCCCTTGCGGGCGAACACGGATTCCACCGCCCGCGCCAGCCCGCGCGTCGTCTTGCCGAAGAACTTGTGCCCTTCGCGGATGATCTCGCCGGAAGAATAGCCCCGCCGGTGCGTCACCGGCGCGTCCACGCGCGCCGCCGTTCTGTGAATGATGCCATCGCCATCGGCCAGCGCGGCTGTGTGCGGAACAGCCAGGGCAGCCGCCAGGCCGGCCAGCGCCGCAAGGGTTTTCAGATTGTGTTTCATGATGTCACCTGTTGTCCGGTTGGCCCTCTCGCGCCAGCATCGCTCCGGGCCATGACGAGGCGGCGGCGCGAAGACGGCTATTTGCGGACATTTTGAAGAAAAAGCCTTAGCGCCCCGTTAACAGGCCGGTAAGGTTACTCATTTCAGCAGGGCTTTCAGCCTTTGCGTGGGGAAGCATCGCGGCTTCAGGCCGTGCGCCGCCTGCCAGCGGCCGATGTAGCGGCGCGTCTTGAAGCCCGGCAGGCCGTCGGCTCCGCCAACGTCATGCCCCAGCGCCTCCAGCCGCCTTTGCATGGCCGCGACATCGGAGCGCGGAAGATGGCCCACATCGCCCCATACGGCGCGGAAGGAGCGCGCGTTCCAGCGGATGCGGTCGCCCAAATGGCCGACGAACAGCGCATAGAGGTCACTCATGTTGTAGGCCTTCAGCACATAAAAGTTGTCCGTGACGATGAAGGCCGGGCCGAAGCGCCCTGCGGGCATGAGCAGATAGCCCCTGCGTCTGACGTATCCCTTCGGGAATGGCCCGCCGCCCGCCCGCCGCACGCCCATCGCCGCCCAGCGGGCGAAGCTTTTGCCCTGATCGGGCCCTTCCAGCGTGCAGGAGACGGATGCCGGAACCGTCACCTCGAAGCCCCAGTCCAGCCCCCGCTTCCAGCCATGCGCCGCCAGATGGCTGGCGATGGAGGCGGTGATGTCGGGAATGGAGCGCCAGATGTCGCGCCGTCCGTCGCCGTCGAAGTCCACGGCGTATTTCAGATAAAACGACGGCATCATCTGCGGCTGGCCCAGCGCCCCGGCCCACGAGGCCTTCAGGGCTTTTGCCGGCGCATACCCCTTTTGCACGATCGTCAGCGCCGCCAGCAGCTCGCGGCGGAACAATTCCCTGCGGCGGCCGAGAAAGGCCTGCGTGCCCAGGATGGAGAAGGCATTGTAGGGAATGCGCGCCGCGCCATAATTGGATTCGCGCGCCCAGATACCCAGGATGATGCGCCCCGGCACGCCATAACGCGCCGCAATGCGCGCGAACAGCCGCTTGTGCCTGCCCAGCAACGCCCGCCCGCGCGCCGCCAGCGCGGCAAGGGAGCGTTCGTTGAAATAGCGCGCGGGCGCGCCGAACTCCGCCTGCCGTTGCCTTTTCGGGATGCGCGATTGCCCAGGCAGGATCAGATCGGGCAGTTTCGGATTGACCCTGACGCCGGCAAAGGCGCGGTTGAACACCTCGCGCGAAATCCCCGCCCCGTGCGCGGCCGGCCACAGATCATGCGCCAGCCAGCGGCGGAAGGCCCCGTCCGGATCTCCCGCCCGCGCACCGGCGGCGCACAGCGCAAGCATCAGAAAAGCGGCAAGCAGGCGCCTCATAAAGGTCTCACTCCCGCCGCCCAGGCGATGAAAGGCGGATTGTCATAGCCGCGCGCCGCCTTGCCATAACGCAGGGGCGCGCCACTTTCGGCCTCCAGCACCTGCCCGCCCGCGGCCTCAAGCACCGCCTGCCCGGCGGCGATGTCCCACTCCATGGTGCGCCCGAAGCGCGGATAGACATCCGCTTCTCCCAGCGCCAGCAGGCACAGCTTGATGGACGATCCCGCCGCCACGATGTCGTTGACGCCATGCGCCGCCAGCCAGGCGTCCGTCTCCGCGTCGCGATGATTGAGCGAGGCCACGGCGCGCAGGCCCTTGCCCGCTTCCCGGGGCTTGTGTTGCATCGGCGCAAGCGGCGCGTCACCTTTGGCGAAGAAGGCCCCGGCCTGTTCGTCTCCGGCGTAAAGCTCGCCTCTGGCGGGCGCAAACACCACCCCGGCCACAGGCGCGCCATTCTCGATCAGGGCGAGGTTGACGGTGAAATCCTTGCGCCCGGAGATGAAGCTCTTCGTCCCGTCCAGCGGATCGACGAGAAAAAAGCGCCGCCCGGCAGCCGGCAGCCGGCCCGCCGCCGCTTCCTCCTCGGCGATCACCGGGATATCCGGCCACAGCTCTTTCAGCCCGGCGAGAATGACCGCCTCGGCGGCCTCGTCGGCCTCCGTTACCGGCGAGGAATCGGCCTTTTCGCGCACTTTCGCGCCCCTTTCGCGAATGTGCAAAATCTCCGCCCCCGCCCGGCGGGCCAGGGCGTTCATTTCTCGCAGCCGTTGCGGGACTTTCTCCATCGATGCGCCTCCTGCGTTCCGTTTGCTCCCTTCTGCATAGCCATGCCACCCGCCGCATGCAACAGCCCGGTCTTTGCAGCCCGGCTTTCAGCCGCTATTAAGGCAGAAGTTTTCCGCCGCGTCTGATTCGCGGACGGCCCGGGGCAGCATCGAGGGGCACAAGGAGATTTTCATGAGCGAGCGTCTGAGCGACATGGACCTGGCGGCGCTGGTTTCCAGCCGCATTTGTCATGACCTGATTTCGCCCGTCGGGGCCATCGCCAACGGGCTGGAGGTGCTGGCGGAAAATCCCGACGAGGAGATGCGCAAGGTCGCCATCACGCTGATCGAGAATTCGGCCCGGCAGGCCTCCGGCAAGCTGCAATTCGCCCGTCTGGCCTTCGGCGCGGCGGGATCGGCGGGCATGGAGATCGCCATGGGCGACGCCGGAGACCTGGCCGCCAGCCTGATCGCCGATGATGCCCGCGTCAGCCTGAAATGGAACGCGCCCAACGTCACCCGCCCCAAGGCCGAGGTCAAGCTGGCGCTCAATCTGTTCACCATCGCCCTGACCTGCATTCCGCGCGGCGGCGAGATCGTGGTGGACGCCGATGACTCGTCCATCACCCTCAAGGCCACGGGGCGCAAGGCCTGCCTGCCGGAGCGCACCGCCAGGGTGCTCACCGGCGAAGAGCCCGCCAGCGGCATGGACGCCCACAAGGTGCAGCCCTATTACACACTGCGCCTTGTCGAGCAGGCCGGTTACGCGCTGGAAATCGAACAGGGCGAAGACGACGTGACCCTGAGGGCCATCACATCCGGGGCCTGAGGCACTCCGCCCGGCTTAGAACAGCGGTTCTTCGTAGATTTTCCTGCCGTCAAGCATCAGCCCGGCGATGGCGGCGCGGCCATTGGGGGCGACGCGGACGATGACGCCCAGCGGCCGTTCCTTACGCCCGCGCGGCGGGACGGCCCGGCGGGTTCTCTTTTCCAGCGCCAGCGCCTTTTCCCTGGGCGCGTAATAGCGCTCGATGCCGTAGGAGACGCGCCCGCCGTGCGGGAAGAGGGGATATTCCACCCGCCCCTTCAGCGTCACCTTGCCATCTTCCGGTGGCGGCATCACCGTGGAGGCCGAATCCAGCACCCAGTAGCCGTCCGCCCCCGGTTTGACGGTGACATAGACGCTCTGATTGCGCTTCAGATGACCCAGCCCCTTCAGCAGCCTGTCATCTCCCTTGAGGCGCGAAATGGCATAGCCCAGCCGCACGTAATGGCCGCGAAACAGATCGCGCGGATCGACGGGCTCGCTTTTCAGCACGATTTCGCGCCCGTTCTTCAGGATCATCATGCGGTTGTAGACGATCCAGCCGAGTGCGGCGCTCAGCACCAGGGCCGTCAGCAGAACCCGCGTCCAGATGGAGGAGACAATCCTGTTCATTGCGCCGTCTCCCCGTTTCCGCGCGCCAGCCGCCCTTGCAGCCAGACGAATGCGAAGGCCATGAGAATGAAGAGCGCGCCGCCCAGCAGGAAGAACAGCGAGGTATCCAGCAATCCGCCGAGGGTGCGGAAATAGACATAGAGCACCTCCGCCCCGAACAGCGCCAGCCCCATGCGCACCAGGCGCTTCGCCGCCAGCCGCTGGCCGGCCGTGATCAGCCATAAGCTCATGCCCAGAACGATGGCCGCCATGATCCACCTGCCGCCCGGCATTCCGGCGAAAAGCCCGGCCGCCGCCAGCGCCCCGGCCGGCAGCGCCAGCGCGTCAAACCAGGCGATGCGCCCCTTCCACAGGCCGAAGACCGCCGCCGCGCCAGTCAGCAGAGCCGTCACGGCGAACGCCTGCACCGGATACAGCACCAGCATGTGCGGAACACCCTTGTCGAACAGCATCTGGCCGGGAAACGGCGCCAGCCCGGCAAGGACGGCCCCGTAGGACACCAGGGTCGCCACCATGCCGTGCGCGTCCCGCCGCGCCGGTTTCGCCGCCGCCAGCCCCCCGGCATACATCCATGCGCCGAGAGAAGCCATGCAACCCAGCGCCAGTCCCGCGCCGATGGATTTCATGTCCAGATAATGGTTCACGACGCCGAACAGCCAGGCCAGCAGGGAGAGGATGACGGCGTGCGCGCCAAGCCGCCAGCGCTTCCACAGCGCCAGCGCCGCGCCAATCGCCCAGGGCGCGAGAAACAGCCATTTCACGCCGAGGTGGAAATCCAGCATCTCCGCGACGCTCCACCAGCCCAGCAGGCCAAGCGCCAGCACCAGCGCCCCTTGCGATTCCGCGAGCGCCGCCACCAGCAGCGCGCCCAGCCCCCACAGCAGCAGCGCGTCGGGATAATGCCCCTCGATGTGATACATCTGGGAAATCAGCATGATGCTGGCCCCGAAGATGCCCGCGGCGAGAACGACGGCCCCTTCCGCCAGCCAGCCATGGCGCGACTTCCTCAGCCAGGCGCCGCCGAGCAGCGCTCCCCACAGCGCCGCCAGCAGCAGGGAAAGACGCGCCAGGCGCGAAATCACCTCCCAGTTGGCCGAGACGAACATCAGAACGCCGGCTACCAGCAGCACCGCGCCGAGAATGCCCAGAATCCGCGGCAGCCGGCCGCCCTGCCGCGCCGCCTCGTGGCTGGCGGCGTCTTCGATCATGGCCTCGACGGCGTCCGCCCGCACCCAGCCCTTTCCGGCCCAGCGCTCAAGATCGGCGCGCAACCGCCGTTCATAGGAAAAAACGAACATGAAACCTCCCCCGGTCAGCGGACGAATCGCCGCCATTATGGCTCAAATCATGACGAAAAAAGCCCCGCGCGCGGAAAAATCGCGTGCGGGGCCCGTAATTCTTCGCTGCCGGCCGGTTACGCGCCGGCGGTTTCCTTCAGCGGCGGCGTGGGGTTGTCGTTGTCCATGTCGCGCAGCACGTAACCGCGCCCCCAGACCGTCTCGATGTAGTCCTTGCCGCCGGTGGCCTGCTTGAGCTTCTTGCGCAACTTGCAGATGAAGACGTCGATGATCTTCAGCTCCGGCTCGTCCATGCCGCCATAGAGATGATTGAGGAACATCTCCTTGGTCAGCGTCGTGCCCTTGCGCAGGGAAAGCAGCTCCAGCATCTGGTATTCCTTGCCGGTCAGATGCACGCGCTGGCCGCCCACTTCCACCGTCTTGGTGTCCAGATTGACCTCCAGCTCGCCGGTCTTGATGACCGACTGCGCATGGCCCTTGGAGCGGCGCACGATGGCCTGGATGCGGGCCACCAGCTCGTCCTTGTGGAAGGGCTTGGTCATGTAGTCGTCGGCGCCGTAGCCCAGGCCCTGCACCTTGTGCTCGATGTCGCCAAGGCCCGAAAGGATGAGGATCGGCGTCTCCACCTTGCTCACCCGCAGCGTCTTGAGCACCTCGTAGCCGCTCATGTCGGGCAGGTTCAGATCGAGCAGGATGATGTCGTAATCATAGAGCTTGCCCAGATCGACGCCCTCCTCGCCCAGATCGGTGGCGTAGACGTTGAATCCTTCGGATTTCAGCATCAGCTCGATGCTCTGGGCCGTGGCCGGATCATCTTCAATGAGAAGAACGCGCATGTGTTTCCCCTTCTCTCCGCCCGCGGGCCCGGCCCGCTTCGCGGAAGTATTCAATCTCCATGTAAACCATGACAGCCCCGGCCCGGTTTCGCGGGCGCAGATGGCTAACCGCTCGTTAAGATAAACGCGAATGGTTAATCAAAACCTAAACGCCGGCCGGACATCCTGATGTTTACAAACCGTCAGCCGCGGCGCGCCCCGCCCGCCCCGGTCCGCTATGGCGAAAAGCGCCAAACGCGGGTTTTGCGTTTACCGGCCCTTAAGCCCGATGGCGCATGATGTTTCATGCTGAATAACGGGCCGCCAAGTCTGACTGGCTTCAGATTCTAAGTGATTCGCGCCAAGAGAGGAAGATCACCCGGCTGTTGAAAAGGGTGTTTTTCCGGAACATGGCGGCCGGGGCCGGAGATGCTGAATCCGGCCCGAGTGTGAGTGTGTGAGTAACAAACGAGGCCTGAACATGCGTTCCAAGGACTGGCAAGCCCGCCTGAGGCTGCATAATTTCCGCGTCGAGGAAGCCCGCCGCCAGGTTGGTGAAATCGAATTGATGATCAGCGAATTCCGCCGCAAGCAGGACGATCTGGAAGCGGGCATCCGTTTCGAGGAGGAGCGCACCGGCATTTCCGATCCCGCCCATGTGCAGTATCCGCCCGCCGCGCTGGACATGCGCAACCGGCGCGACAACCTGCTGAAATCCATCTCCGATCTCGACATCCAGCTCGAAGCCGCCGCCAGGCGCGCCGCCGAGGCCGAGGAGGAACTCGAAAAGGTCAAGCTGCTGGCCGAAAAGACCACTGGCGAGAGTTTCCAGCCCGCCCAGGACGGCCCGGCCATCGAGCGCCGTATCGCCTGACGGGGCGCTCGCTCAAACCAGACAAACCGCAACCGGCCCGCCCCGAAAGGCGGGCCGTTTTTTTCTCACCAGCAGCGTTCGGGGAATGGTTTCAACATCGCCGCATC